>DIHT01000011.1 GCA_002420305.1 Akkermansiaceae bacterium UBA5689
ACTCATTCCACATCCCGTTATGGGAACCTATGGGACCAGCATGCAGGCCTGGAAAAGGGTCATCGCGGCAATGCCAATGCGGTGGATCAACCCATTGCGGCGCTTCTGCATGATCTCGAATCCAGAGGCATGCTGGAAGATACCCTCGTTCTCTGCGGCAGCGAATTTGGACGCACTCCCAGCCGCGAGATTTTTGACGGACAGATGGGCCGAAGTGACGACGGACGCGACCACAACCCTCATGGATTCACTATGTGGATGTGCGGCGGGGGGACCAAACAGGGCTATCATCACGGCGCCACCGATGATTACGGCTATTATGCGGTCAGGGACAAGGTCTCCATCCATGACCTCCACGCTACCGTTCTCCACCTGCTGGGAATCGACCACGAACGGCTCACTTTCCACCACTCTGGACGCGACTACCGGCTCACCGACGTCTTTGGCAGGGTGGTGAATGAGATCATCTCCTGATATTTCTGGGGAGACCTCCGGCTGGCTCCCTCACTTCACAGGCTTCAGGACAATCCGGCGGATATCCATGATTCCACGTGCCTTCTTGAGAACTTTCACGGTCAGCTTCTGAACTCCAGGTTTCGCGATATGCACTTCGCCCAGTGAAACGTCGATCCAGTTTTGATACCCTCCGGTATCCTTGACCGTGAACTCCAGGGAGGTCCCCGCTGTTTCGAGAACCGCCCTGCTTCCCCCAGCGCCCCGTCCGCACCCCTGAGTCAGAACGACCTCATACTTTCCCGCGGTCGCAACAGTGTAGTTCCACACCGGATAATCATTCGGATTGCCCCAAAATCCTATACAGAGCTTCTTCGGATTAGGCTCGTAACGCAGCATCACGCCTGAGATCCGGCAGTTCCTGGCATCCAACTCGATAGCCTGACCCTCTTCCTGCACCACAGAGCTGCCCTCGCGGGCCGGCACCAGCCTCAGAGCACTCACTCCCGGGGCAGTTCCGTTCAATTGAATGACACAACTTCCTGCCTTCTTGATGTAGAACCTCCCGAGGTGACCTGGAACAAGAGGCAGGCCCTCAATCGGCCCCTGCCCGTTGAGCGTGGCCTTTGGCTGACTGTCGGCAGAACCTTCATACATGAGCTTATACATTCCCCATCGCGTGGCACGGAAACTGGCAGAAACCCTGCCTTCTGCCGTCTTAAAATCCGCCCTCGGAATCTTGACCTCCCCGTTTTTTTCGAAAGTCGGCTGGGCCTCAGCCAGGGAAAGGTTGAGCGATAGAGCCACCACAGCACCATTGAACAGACGCATCACGGATTTCATGTCTGGCATTGTCGCTTTGGACGCCCCCCTTGGAAATATCTAATTCGCGGCAAGTGGCGAGAATACAGAAACGCCTTCTCCCATCCGTCCCTCTGCCCTAAAAGCCCTTGATGAGCTTTCTCTCTCGCCTTCTCCTGCTTCTGATCGCGTCGGCCGCAGCCCTTCCCGCCCAGAACATACGTATCGGCCTCATCGGTCTCGATACGTCCCACGTGATCGCCTTTACCTCTCTCTTGAACGAGGAACAAAATCCCTCCCATATCCCGGGCGCAACCGTGACAGCAGCCTACAAGGGCGGAAGTCCCGATATCCCTTCCAGTATTAACCGGGTCTCAGGGTTCACCAAAACACTCACCGAGAAATATGGAGTCCGGATCTACGATAATATCCCAGACATGTGCAACGAGGTGGATGCTATCCTTCTCACCAGTCTCGACGGACGCACTCATCTCGAACAGATCAAACCGGTCTTGGCCGCAGGCAAACCAGTTTTCATCGACAAGCCTCTGGCCGGCTCTGTCAAAGAGGCTGTGAAAATCTTCCAACTCGCAAAGAAGGCAGGAGTGCCCTGCTTCAGCAGCTCTTCCTTACGCTGGCACCCGGGGGTGATGGAAGTGGCTAATGCCGACGCCGGTGACATTCGCTCCGCTATTTCCTACGGACCAGCTGTTTCGGAACCTCATCATCCCAGCCTCTTCTGGTATGGGATTCATGCGACGGAATCGCTCTTCACCGTAATGGGGCCTGGCTGCCAAAGCGTTGTAGCCACCGAGACCAAGAACACGATTGTTGTTACCGGCAAGTGGAAGGATGACCGTATTGGAATCCTGCATGGGATTCGCAATGGCAAAACCTCATTCAAGGTGACTGCCTTTGGCACAAAGGCCATCGTCGAACAGGCCTCCGGGGGGAACTACGCTCCCATGCTCAGAGAAATCGTGAAGTTTTTTCAGACCGGCAAACCTCCGGTTCCGGCTGATATCACGCTGGAACTCTATGCTTTCATGGAGGCCGCTGACGAAAGCATCAGACGAGGAGGAGCACCCATCTCCCTGCCTGAATACCTCAGGAACAATGGATGGCCCAGATAACAACTCAGAGAAACCAAAGAGGAACTGCGCCCACTGTTGCTATCTCCTTGATCTGACCCCTCCTCCCGCAGGATAGTCCTGACACCATCTTCATGCATATGCGCGCGCTCGTTGTCTCTCTCCTTTTGTGTAGCACCCTGACGGGGTTTTCACAGTTCTACAACGACTACGAATTGGAACCGCACGGTTACTTCAGCAAGGACGCCAAAGACCCCGTCACTCTCCTCATGAAGCGGGTCCAGCGTGGTGAGGTTCTGATCAAGGAGCCCAACGGTAAACCTCTGGTGGAACGCCTCCTCAGAGAACTCGGACTAAACAAGGACACTCAGGTTCTGGTCTTTTCCCGTACTAGCTTGCAGCGAAGAGAAGTCTCCTTCTCTAACCCGCGGGCCCTCTACTTCAATGAATCCGTCTATCTCGGATGGATGCCCAACGGTAGGATCGAAATTGCAAGCTTTGACCCGGAACTCGGGCCTATCTTCTACTTCCAGCGCGAACTTGATGACGCCAGCTCCCCACTTCTTACACGTACTCGCTCCTGCCTCGGGTGCCATGCCGGAGACGCCACCAATTTTCTCCCTGGCTCACTCGGTCGCTCTGTCTACCCGGACAAGTCAGGTCGCTCGCTCAGGAGCATCGATGATTACCGGCGATCCGGCCATCATATTCCCCTTCATGATCGTTACGGAGGATGGTTCGTGAGCGGGAATCATGGAGCTATGCGGCACATGGGAAATGCCATTGCCTCCCGCGAAGGAGGTGAAATTACTATCGACCGGGAACAGTTTGCCAACCTCGAGAAACTCGACCGCTTCTTCTCCACTGAAGCCTACCCCGCACCCGGTAGTGATATCGCAGCACTTCTTGTTTTTGATCACCAAGTGACCATGCATCACCGCCTGGTCGAAGCTGCCTACCGGGCTCGCCAGTCTCTCTTTGATAGCAAGCTCGACGCCAAGGAGACCGACGTGAGCAAACTCAGAAAGGGCCGAAGTACTGATGAATTCCTGGAGGGGCGCGACAAGGTCGTTGACTATCTCCTTTTTCGCGATGAAACCCCGATTCCCAAGGTCTCATGTGACCCCGCCTTCCGACGCGCCTTCGCCGCAAATCGCATTGCTGACAGCAGGAAGCGCTCCCTCAAGGATCTCCGCCTCGACGGGCGCATTTTCGAGAACCGTTGCAGCTACATGATCTACTCACCCACCTTTGACCAATTTCCTCCCACGTTAAAGGGCGCGATCTACGCCCGAATCCATGAGATTCTCACCTCTCCCAAACCGGTCGAGGGTTTTGACTACCTCGGAAAGGATGAGAAACGCCGGATTCTCGAAATTCTAGACGAGACCAAAGAGGACCTCCCTCCCGGCTGGCTGTAGAGCCCCGGGGACCCCGGAGGACATTCAATCAGTGAATGGATCTCCTTCCACATTTGTGGTATCAACTATGGAAGCCATGGCCATGACTCATCTTCTCACTCTCCTTCTTTTCTGTATGAGCCTGTGCCCGCCCCTGATTGCAAATGAGTCCAAGACGGGGCCCTCCGAACCAATCCCAATCCGCTACCAGGTTCCTGCACTCATGATGGTGACTTGGGCTGAATGGCCCGAGGATCCAGACCAGCAGGACGTGATGGCCCGTTACATCAAATCTCATGGCTTCAACGCGGTGGAATGTGAAACAAACCTTCTGGAGGTGTGCCGGCGCAATGGACTCTACGCCCGTCTTGGAGCGGGCGACATCAATAAGCTTCTCAAACAGGCCGCTGGCCTGAGAGATGACAAAAGTGTCTTCGCTTACTTTATTTCCGACCGGCGCCGCAGAAATTCGTTCCCGGGATTCGCGAACATCGCCCGTGCCTTCGCAGAAGCAGACCCCAATCACCCTACCATCTTCATCAACCGGGCCATCTGGGGCGAGTACTACGAATTTGTCGACACCGTGAAGCCGATGATTCTGGACTACTACCATTACCACTGGGACGGACGCCGCTATCCCGACCGACGCTATATCTACCTCCGCTCCATCTGCGAACTGGCCCGAAAAAACGGAATTCCCGCCATGCGCTGTGTCGGGGCGGGAGTCTCTCTCCCCCAGATTCGTCATACCATGTATACCAGCCTCGCCTATGGGGTTCAGGCCTTCCACTTCTGGCCTCCTTGGATGTTCAGCTACGAGAAGAAGGACGACAAACCGGTGCTGGTAGATGGAAAGATTGTACCCCGTGTCAACGTTCCGCCCCTCGCTGAGGTGGCCCGTGACATTCATCCACTCGGGCCCACTCTCGCGAAACTCCAGTCTACAGGAGTCTATCACACCAAGCCTTTTCATCCCGAGGCCCCGGGAGCGGCCGAATTCCCCGAGGATCACTGGATCCAATGCTCCGATGAGCACCTCGTCCT
>DIHT01000101.1 GCA_002420305.1 Akkermansiaceae bacterium UBA5689
CCAACTGGAAGGCCTCGAATCCCTTCGCATCGTCCAGCGCTATGACCTCGAGGGCCTCAAGAAAGATCAGTTTGAGTCTGCCACCCGCCTGATTCTCTCCGAACCTCAAGTCGACACGGTCAGCAGCGAACTCTCGATCGGAAATGATGAACAGTGGTTCGCAGTCGAATATCTCCCCGGGCAATTCGACCAGCGCGCAGACTCTGCAGCCCAGTGCGTTCAGATCCTGACCCAACAACAGCGGCCACTCATCGCCTCGGCCCAGGTCATTATCCTGAAGGGGCCTCTGAAAGAGAACGATCTCATCCGGATCAAGGATTTTATCATCAACAAGGTCGACTCCCGTGAGGCCCCTCTCGAACCGCCGGAGACCCTCGCCCTGACACCCTCTCCTCCTCCAGATGTCGAGATCCTCTCGGGGTTTCGGGAACGCGACGAATCAACCCTTGCAACCCTCCGAGCGAACCTTGGCCTCGCCATGTCAGTGGCCGACCTCGCCTTCTGTCGGGACTACTTCCGGGATGAGGAGCAACGAGACCCGACGATCACCGAGATCCGGATGCTGGACACCTACTGGTCCGACCACTGTCGCCACACCACGTTTCTTACAAAGATCGAAGAAGTATCCTTCGACCCCGGCACTGATGCGATTCAGGAGAGCTATCAGCTCTACCAATCGGCCCGCGAATTCGTCTACGGTGAGGACCAACGACCCATCACCCTGATGGACATCGCGCTTCTTGGGATGAAGCAACTCCGGAAGTCCGGTGAGCTTGCCAATTTAGAGGTCTCTCGTGAGATCAATGCCGCCAGCATCGTAGTTCCAGTCGATGTGGATGGCCGAGAGGAGGAATGGTTGGTGATGTTTAAGAATGAGACTCACAACCACCCCACTGAGATTGAGCCCTTCGGCGGCGCCGCAACCTGTCTCGGCGGCGCCATCCGAGACCCCCTCTCGGGGCGATCCTACGTCTACCAGGCCATGCGGGTGACTGGCGCAGGTGATCCAAGAGTTCCTTTTGAAAAGACCCTCCCGGGCAAACTGCCCCAGCGGAAGATCTGCCAGGTTGCCGCTCATGGTTACAGCTCTTACGGCAACCAGATCGGCCTTCCCACTGGTCAGGTGTCCGAGGTCTATCACCCCGGCTATGTCGCCAAGCGCATGGAAGTAGGAGCGGTGATTGCGGCCGCCCCACGAGAAAACGTCTTCCGGGGAGAACCTGCCCCGGGGGATGCTATCCTTCTGATTGGCGGACGAACCGGCCGCGATGGGGTTGGCGGAGCAACCGGCTCCTCCAAGGAGCATACCGATACCGCCCTCGAAAACAGCGCTGAAGTCCAGAAGGGAGACGCCCCCACCGAGCGCAAGATCCAGCGGCTTTTCCGTAACCCGGAATTCGCGAAGCGCATCAAGGTCTGTAACGACTTTGGAGCGGGCGGCGTCTCGGTCGCCATTGGAGAGATCGCAGACAGCCTCGAGATCGACCTCGATAAGGTTCCCAAGAAATACGACGGCCTCGATGGCACTGAGCTAGCCATCTCTGAATCTCAGGAACGGATGGCCATCCTCGTGGAGGCTACCGATATCGACTTCTTCACCGCAGAAGCCGACAAGGAGAATCTCGAGTGCACCCACGTAGCCAACGTAGCCGATCACGGACGACTCCGTATCAGCTGGAGGGGGAAACCGGTGGTAGATCTGAGCCGTCAGTTTCTTGATACCAACGGCGTGCAGGGCAGCGGGCGTGTTCAAGTAACTGCACCCTCCCAGGAGAGCCCCCTTGGTAAGGCTATTGAATCGGTCTCTGGGAGCGGAAGTCTCGAGGACCAGTTCGCCGCGGTCCTCTCGGACCTGAACTCCGCAAGCCAGAAAGGGCTGGGGGAAATGTTTGATGGCTCAGTGGGCGCCGGCACGGTGCTGTGGCCCTTTGGTGGCGCCACTCAGTCTACCCCACCTGACGCGATGGCCTGCAAGATCCCCCTGCTGAAAGGGGAAACCGATACCTGCACCCTGATGAGCTGGGGCTTCAACCCCCGGATTGCAAGCTGGAGCCCTTACCACGGAGCCATTTACGCCGTCACCGAATCCGTTTGCAGAATTGTCTCCACCGGAGGCCAGCTTTCCGACATCCGCCTCACCTTGCAGGAGTATTTCGAGAAGCTCCACGACGACCCCCGACGCTGGGGCAAGCCCTTCAGCGCTCTCCTTGGGGCTTATCACGTGCAAAACGCCCTCAGACTGGCTGCCATCGGGGGTAAGGACAGCATGTCGGGCTCATTTAACGACCTTGATGTCCCTCCCACCCTGGTCTCCTTCGCGGTTGCCCCAGCTAAATGCAGCACCACCATCTCCCCGGAATTTAAGAAGACAGGGAGCATCGTTTCACTTGTCAGTGTCCCTCGTGACACCCACCTGCGACCCGATTTTGAGGCCCTGAAGCGCATCGCCAAGCAACTCCATGAACTCTCCTCGACTGGCGAGATCCTCTCCATGCACAGCCTCGGAGAAGGTGGACTTGCCGCAGGACTGGTTCAGATGGCCGCCGGAAACGAAATCGGGTTTCGAGCTGACGATCCGACCAAAGCATCCGAGCTGTTCCACGAGCGCTACGCCTCCTTCCTGGTCGAATCTAGCCAGCCCCTGGAGATGGAAGGCGCGCTCCCTATTGGGAAAACTCACTCTTCTCCAAGCATAGATTTAGGATCCGAGTCATTGCCTATTAGTGACTTGCTTCATACATGGCAATCGCCACTCGAGGAGATCTATCGAACCCAGACAGACTCGCCTCACCAGACGATGGAAACCTTCCGTTACCGTGAAGGACCCCGGATTGCCCCCCCTAAAAGCGGAGCAGCACGCCCCCTCGCAATCATCCCTACCTTCCCGGGGACCAACTCAGAGTATGACTCTGCCCGCTCGATCCGGGACGCAGGAGGAGAAGCGGAAATCCTCGTTTTTCGAAATCTCACCTCCCAGGCCGTAGATGAATCCCTCCGGGCCCTTGCCTCAGCCATCCGGAGAGCCCAAATCCTTTTCATACCGGGCGGATTCAGCGCCGGTGACGAGCCGGACGGATCCGGCAAATTCATTGCCACGGTGCTGCGTAGTCCAGTCGTCCGTGATGCGGTCATGGAACTCCTGACCGAACGGGATGGGCTGGCCCTCGGAATCTGCAATGGCTTCCAAGCCTTGGTTAAGACCGGCCTCGTGCCTTATGGCGAGATACGGGATCCCGAACCTGATGCCCCCACTCTCACCTTCAACGATATCGGGCGCCATGTCTCCTGCTATGTGACCACTCGGATCGCCTCCAATCTCTCGCCCTGGCTCAGCCGCTGCGAGGTCGATGACCTCCATCGCATCCCGGTATCTCATGGTGAGGGTAAGTTTTACGCCTCTTCCGAGCAGATCCTAGAACTCTCCACCAGAGGCCAGATCGCAACTCAATATTGCGATCCAGAGGGAACTCCCGGAATGGACATTTCTCACAATCCTAACGGGTCTCTTTTCGCGATTGAGGGGATCACCAGCCCCTGCGGCCGGGTTCTTGGTAAGATGGCCCACTCCGAGCGTCGCGGCACGAATGTTGGCCGGAACATACCAGGGGAGAAACACCAGCCGCTCTTCGAGAGCGGGATAGAATATTTCCAGTAGGAGCGTTTCTCAGCTCTGCAACTCTCGGCTTCTAATCGAGCCATCCTCCATTCGCAGGACACAGTCAGCGAGTTGCTCGGCCTCCTGACTGCTGTGCGTCACATGGAGAACAGTAATTGCGTGCTTCACCTGAACCCTCTTGAGAAGGGACATCATATCGTCGCGCATGTCTTCATCGAGAGCGGAGATCGGCTCATCGAGGAGAAGCACTCTCGGCTCGATCGCAAGGGCTCGCCCAAGGGCCACTCTCTGCCGCTCTCCACCAGAAAGACCATGAATCGTTCGCTCCAACAGGTGAGCAACCCCAAGATCTTCAGCGAGACGGGAAACCACCTCTGCGACCCGCTTATTCCCTTCCCGGCGAACCTGTAATCCGAAACCGATCTGCTCCGCTACCGTCATACTGGGAAAAAGGGCTCCATCCTGAGGCACATATCCGATCTGACGCTCGCCGGGGAGCATCCTGGTAACGTCTACATCAGCTACCAGCACGACCCCTTGATCTGGCTGCCGCAAACCACATATAATTTCCAATACTGTGGTCTTGCCGCATCCCGTAGCTCCCATGAGAACGGCATATTTGCCGTCAGGAATCCGACAACTTACGCCCTCGAGCGCAAACTGATCGACCTTCCAGGAGACATTCTGCAGTTCAACCATTGTTCCCTCTGTTGTTACCAGCGCTCCCCCGCCACTCTCATTGCGACCAGCACTATCATCGCGAAGAAGACCATCAACAAACTTACTCCTATTGCGCCCTCTAGATTGCCCACGCTCAGCTCAAGCCAGACCGTAGTTGGCAGGACCTCCGTCTTCATCCGGGTTGCTCCGGCAAAGACAAGAACCGGACCAAACTCTCCAAGACTGCGAGCCCATGCCACACTGGCCGCGGCCACCATACCTTTACCAGCCGCAGGAAGAGTCACTCTCCACAAGGCTCCTCCCCTGCTACAGCCGAGGGTCATCGCTACATCCTCTGGACGCTGCGACAACTGATCAAAGGTGCCACGCATAGTCCGAATAGCAAAGGCTACCCCAATCACAAACTGAGCGAGCACCACCCCAAACACGGTGTAGGTGAAGGGAATCACAGAATCCACAAACCCTCCCATCCGAGTCTGGAAGAGGATCAGAAGACAGAGCCCAATCACCATTGGAGGCAATACTATCGGGATATCGAGAATGGACTCTACGAGCGCTTTCCCAAAGAATTTCCGGCGGGCCAAAAGGTAGCCTATGGGCACTGCCGTCAGGAGGGAAAGTAGTGCCGTGAGAGAGCAGGTCAGAAGACTGAGATAGATGGAGTGCTGGATCTCCCGCGACTGGAGGGCACTGAGGAGATCGCCGGGAGTGCTGTGGACCGCAGTAGCGACCAGCATCGCGACAATAAAAAGGACATACCCGGCAGTCGCGAGGGAGATTAGGAACCAAAAGCGAGCATTGGGATCACGACTCAGGCGTAACATGAAATGCCATGGAGCCCTCAGGAATTTCACCAGCCGACTCATGCCTAGGGTTTCGTGGGCTTCAGAAGCCACGGCGGAATTTCCAGCTCAGAGCTTTTCACCGGCTTCTGGTCCTCAATCCAGGTAAATCCGCTCGCTTCAAACCGAGCGCGATTCTTCTGCATGAAGGCAAGGAGTCGCGCCCCTAGAAGCCTGCGGGGGGAATCCACCCGTACAGCGAAGGGCTGGACCGCCCTCGCTCCCTCGTGATCAATCCTGATGAAGTCCAGATACTCCTCTGCCAGCTTGTAATTCACCTCGTAAACCACCACCGCATCAAGACTTCGGGTCCGAATCTGATTGATCAGAAGGTCAGCTGTCGGCACTTCCGCCCGCACATTACGCCGAACCGCCTCCTCCAGGGCAGACTGCTTCAGCATTCCCGCCGTCATGAACCCCAAGGTCGACTGCTGGGCATTATTGATGCCCACCTTGAGTTCGGGCCCTCCAAGATCTGCCAGAGTCCGGATGTTCTTGGGATTACCCTTGGGAACCGCAATGCCGATGACGGTCTGGGTGAGCATGACCGCCTCAGGAAAGCTCTCTTCAACCGGCGGTACAAAACAGAGATCACAGGCGTAATAGGCATCAGGAAAGCGTGGATTGGAGGTATCATTCATGGCCTGCATAGCGGCACACAGAACCCCACAGCCGTTGAACATCGTGTCAAC
>DIHT01000089.1:0-2159 GCA_002420305.1 Akkermansiaceae bacterium UBA5689
AGCAGGCCGGACAGCATGGACCCAGCACCTGCAACTATTCCTCCTACGAAGGGTCCATAAATAAAACCCAGTGCAGACATCACAATCGTCCCGGGAATCGGAAGGACCAGATCCAGGAGCAGAAGGACCACGCCCACTACCCAGGCCCATGCCCTACCGGGCTTGATAAGCACTGCGCTGGTATTCTGCAGATCGAAATACCCGGAAAACTGATCTCCCCAGACTGCAAAAGGGAGCAGGACCAGAAGAATAAGGATGAGGAAAAGCCAGACAAGGCGCACGAGACACAGGGGAAACCTTCCGCAGGTTAGAACGTTTTAGCGCGGAAGTCACGGATTGCGCTCGCAGTCGCAGATAGCCCGGCGATAGAGTCGTTCCAAACCCGATGCCGAAGCCTCTCCCAGACCCATTCGATCCCGAAGAACTCCCAAGTCTAGCCCGCAAGGTCATTACGGAAGCCAAATTCCCAATGCTGGCCACCATTGATGGCGATCAAGCTCGCCTCCGACCAGTGTCTCCGGTGCGAGTGAACGGATTTACGATCTATGTGGCCAACCTCCAAGGATATCACAAGACTGCCCAGATTGCTGCCAATCCTAACGTGGAGCTCTGCTATCTTTCTCAACGCCACGATCAGGTTCGCATCACCGGAGCAGCTCATCCCCTCGGGGAAAACGAGCAATCCCTTATTAATGAAATCTGGGAGGAAAACCCGCTCCTTCGGCAATATCTTGGGAGCAGTACCAATCCGGACCTGATCATTTACCGTATCGTCCCGGAACAAGTCCGGTTCATGCGGGAATGGGCGTTGGAATATTCTGAAGTTCCCCTTTGATCCAGCCCCTCACCGCTTAATTACTCAGGAAGAGATCGCTTAGTATAATCAGGCGCAAAAGGTCACGCAGACCGCCATCGGCATCATTGAGATCAGTGAGAATCGCGTCGATACCCGGGCGGTCGCTGACTTCGAGCTCACGCCCCAAGGCGTAGGTCATCAGCTTTTCGGTAAGACCTCGATCGAACTGGCCTTGACGCTCCAGCAGCAGTTTTCGGAACTCAGATACCGTCCGAAAGGAGTCTCCGCCCGGAAGTTTACCAGCGGAATCGATCGGTCTATTTTTCTCGTATGAATCACGCCACCCTCCAATCGCATCGAAATTTTCTAATGCGAATCCGAGGGGATCGATCTTGCGGTGACACTCCGCACAGGTCGCGACTTCGCGGTGTTTTTCGAGTTGCTCCCGAACAGTGACCGCTCCGCGAATGTCCGGCTCGATGATGGGAACGTCGGGAGGTGGTGGTGGCGGCGTGTATCCCAGCATCTTCTCAAGCATATAAACACCACGGACCACGGGAGAGGTATCCACCCCATTCGCCGAGGCGGTCAGGAACGCACCCTGACCGATCAACCCACCACGCTCACTGCCTTTCAACGAAACTCGCTGCAGAGCATTCCCCTGCACCCCCTCGATTCCGTAGTGTAAAGCAAGCTCGCGGTTGAGAAACGAGTAGTCGGCATCAAGGAATTCGCTTAACGGAAGATTATTGTGCAGGAGATGCCGAAAGAACATTTCCGTCTCTTCTCTCATCGCGGATCCAAGATTGTCCCGGTAGTAAGCCAGAAAGTCTGCAGATGGTGGCATGGCCCCAATCCTGTCGAGGTCCAGCCATCGACGCACGAAATGCGCTACCAATCGATTCGACCGAGAGTCGGCAAGCATACGTGACACTTGCGCCGGCAAATCAGCCTTCAATTCACCGGCTCTTGCAAGCATGAGCAGCTTTTTGTCAGGCGGGGAGGACCAGAGGAAATACGCCATGCGCGAAGCCAAGGCCACCTCGTCTATTTCACCCTCCCCAAGATTTAAATACAGGAACCCAGGTGAACAGAGGATAGCTTGGCACCCGAGCTGAAGGGCCGACAACGGATTCATCCCCTCATCGACCTTACCCGCTACGAGTCGCCGGATTGGCTCCAGCTCTCCATCAACCGGTGGACGTCGGAAGGCCTTTTCTGCGAAGGCTTCGAGTTGCCGGGCCATCGTAACTGAGTTCAAGTCGTCAGGCCCCAGGTCACCATATAACGCCCGGTGACCAGTAGCGGGCCAGCCATCTACATGCGGCCCCTCCATCTGAACTTCCCAGATCCGTAAACGAGG
>DIHT01000089.1:2565-4357 GCA_002420305.1 Akkermansiaceae bacterium UBA5689
GCAGCCTTTGTAGTCAGCAGCCGAACCAAGCGCTTAGCTGCCAGAGGACCGTTACGAAAGCGAACCTCCGGTTCGTAACCGGCATCCATGTAAACCCTCCACTCAAACCACTCTGGCTCTTCATTTGTTAACTCAACGCTTGCCAAGGATATCATCCTCGAAACGTTTCCCGTGCTTTCGACACTTCCTCGCCGGTCTACCGCGGCAATTTCCATTACCAGTGGATCACCGTGGCGAAAATCGCCCAGCGCCTCACCGTAGTCATGAACAGTCCCCACAGCTGCGGCACGAACCCTTATAGTATAGGTGCCGCTGTATGCGACGCCGCCCTGCCTCAAAAGCGGCAGGAATCCAATGTGCCCACCACGGTAATGGCGGCCGTAGAGATCCGTGTATGGTGTTTCCGGAATAAAGCGGAAGCGATCCACTTTGAAGAGCTTTGGGAGGTCCTCGAAGCCCTTCCCGCTAAAGTAGAATGGGGATTTCTGCATATAATTCCGTGACGGCGGACGCTCTCCAAATTGCGTAGCCCGACGGATCGCTTCTTCAGCAGCAACAAAGTAGTGATCCATCAACCGGCCGGAGGTGACCAACCCCGCCCCATTGTTGTCGAATCCATCAACCACTACCTCTGCTGGAAAGTTCTCGGTCGGATTCCAGACCTCCGTATTGAGCCCCAGCAGATCGCCGATGGTATGTCGATACTCCCAAGAATTCAGACGTCGGAGGCTACTATGACCCCCTGAAGTCTTCAGCTCGCTATGTGCAGAAACGATTTTCTGAGTCAGGCGCGCAATCACCCTCGCCCGCTCTTCCCCTGAAGGCTGGAGCTCGCCCTCAGGCGGCATGCTTTGAAGATTCAGCTGATCAACAATTTCCTGATAGCGATCCACATCATCAAACGACCCTATTTTGGAGGGAAGGGTATCGAATCGGCGATCGGCCTTCTGCTTCTCGCCGCCGTGGCATTCGATACAGTGCCTATTCAGAAACGCACCAATCTCCTCGTCAGCGACGGCAACCAGGCTGACCCCGATCATGAGCAGGGCACAAATGATGAATTTCATGATTTACCCTATCCGATTTCCATCGGAGAGAACGTTCCTGTGCTCCTGCCAAACCGGTCGGCTTCAGATCCAAACCAGTGCAGAACGGACAGCCATAGATTCGATAGCGGCACTCTCTTGTGTTGCTCCGCAGGGCAGATCACATGGCCCTGATGCTTCAGTCCACCCCCGGCCAGAAGGACTGGAAGGTTACGATTGCTATGGATCGATCCATCGCTCATGCCACTGCCAAAGACGATAAGCGTATTGTCAAAAATCTGCGCCTCCTTGAGTCTGGAGATAAAATCACTGAGCTTTGCAGCCAGAAAAGCTTCCACAACCTTCAGCTGCCCGATTCGGTCTGCAGACTTCCCGTGGTGAGACAACCCGTGATAGCTCCCCAGATCCAACTCCGCAGTACGAAAACCTAGACCGGTCTCCAGGGTGGTAACCCGCGTGGAATCTGTCTGCAACGCAAGTGCCTTCAAGTCATATAACAAAGCGACCTCGTCAATATGTTGACGCTCTTCGTCCACGACTTCGTCAATCGGAACTTTCGGCTTGGGACGATCAATCCATTCCTTAGACATCTGCAATCGTCGCTCAACATCACGGACCGATGTCAGGTATTGGTCTAGCTTGTCCCTGTCAGCCGCATTCAGAGATTGATGTAAAGCGTTCGCCGAGTCACGCAGCGCGTCCAGCACGCTGCCGCGATGTTTAAGACGTGCGCGTATCGACTCCCG
>DIHT01000089.1:4789-5363 GCA_002420305.1 Akkermansiaceae bacterium UBA5689
CCTGTATTGATCGAAGGAAACCGCGTGGCGCTACCGACATGCTCTGCCGCGGCCTGGTCCAATGAAATATTCTTTTCAGGGAATCCAGCGGCATCTTCCTTCTTGATACCATTCAAAAATCCTTGAACAGCATTGTGTCCGCCGTTGAGCTCATGATCCAGATGTGAAAAAACTGTCAGATCATCGCGATGCTTCTCAAGTGGCATCAATGTCGGACTCGGAAGGTAGTTTTTCCCAGAGGCCTTTGGGAAAAAGTTGCCCGGATAAAACCCGAGGTGATTACCAACACAAACGAGGCGCCGCGGCGACTCCCCACCCATTGAGGTCGCGGCCGTCACACTTTCGAAGATCGGAAGCGTAAGAGCAATACCAGTTCCCTGAAGTAGTTGGCGGCGATTCATATATCTCCGTTCTTCCCAGGGTGAAACGATAAGACAATCTCTGGAATCGCCCAATAAAAAACCAGACTCCTCTAATTAATATTTGTACTAACGAATACAGGCCCGGCATTGGCGTCCTTAGGAAAAATTGCCACCTCGCCTTCCCCCCCGAAATAGGCGGATGCAAATATCAA
>DIHT01000141.1 GCA_002420305.1 Akkermansiaceae bacterium UBA5689
ATATCCGCCTCCCGACAGACCTGGGCAAGATCCTTGGTTCGTGAGTGTGCCACCGTAACGGTGGCGTTGATTCCCCTGCCCATGAGAAGAAGAGCCATGGGCTTGCCCACAATCATGCTGCGTCCGATCACTACCGCGTTAGCACCACTGGTCTCAATCCCCGCCCTTTCAAGCAGGTGGATACATCCCTGAGGAGTGCAGGGGACAAACCCTCTGTCGTCTTCCATCACGAGCTTGCCAACATTGACAGGATGAAACCCGTCCACATCCTTGTCCGGATCGATCAGCCGGATGATCTCTTCTTCATTGATATGGGGCGGTGGTGGGGACTGCACGAGGATTCCATGGATTGAAGGATCCGCATTGAGCCCGGCAACCACTTCAAGCACCTCCTTCTGGCTCGTTTCTTCCGGCAGCTCAATCCGCCTGGAGTAAATTCCCAGATCCGCACAGGTTTTTACCTTGGACCCGACATAAACATGGGAGGCGGGGTCTTTCCCGACGATTACTACGGCTAACCCCGGGGTCACTCCCCGGGCCTCCAGGTCCTGCACTTGTTCCCGGCACCCTGCAAGGGCATCAGCCGCTATCTCTTTCCCGTTCAGAATGGTCATTTATGTGCAAGTCTAGGTCATCTGCTCCACTGCGCATCAAATTCTCAACCTCAATGCGCTTGGCTTCGAAGGCATCGTCATCCATCTGCCGCGGCACATCAAGCAGCTCGTCAAAAATGATGGTCAGCTTACTAAAGGGAAGGGGTAGAACAAAACGGTCCCACGTCTTGAGCCGAAACGCAGATCCGAAGTGGATGTGGACGGCCATCACAGGGGATCCCGTCATCTGAGCCAGCTTGATCAGGCCCGGACTCAATTGATACCTTGGCCCACGTGGTCCATCCGGGGTCACACATATATCCAGACCACGCCCCACCGCCCGTACCATTTCCCTCAATGCTGCTGAGCCCCGCCGGGAACTTGAACCCCGGACCGCCTCGAGACCCATCACTTTTGCCACCGCCGCCAGCCCCGCTCCGTCGTGACTGGCACTGGTCAGGACGGCCCCTTTCCGCCAACCGAAGACACGACGGCGTGCCATCAGCGTTCCCGCGATCCGGTTATGCCAGAGACACCACAATAGCGGCTTCTCATGCTTTCCCCGGTCGGTGAGTCCGCAGTGATCCACAACCTTGATGCGAAGCGTCACAGAGTATAACCGCAAGAGCCACCCCACCAGCGCGCCGAGACCCCGCACTTTAAAGCTGGTTCGAATCTCACGGCCCTGCTGCTTATGCTTCATCACTCGAACCGTATCCCGTCGCGGTATTCAATCTGGATTTTCAGCCTCGCCTCAAGGAGAGTCCTCCTTGCGCGTGATTCTGCCTTAAATCGCCTCGTTTCAAGCATCTCCCTGTGAATCCTGCGCGGAAACCCATCAGATTGACGCCTCGCGATTCAAAAGACCCCCGGGACATCTTGCAAGACTGATGAAAGACTGAGGCAGACTCCATTCATGTTCATCCTCGTCTCAGATCCGACTCCAATCATCCCACGAGCCTTATTTTCTCGTTTAAACCTTTGGAGCATCATGGTTTCTTTCAGACAGAGATGACCAATTTCGAGGACAAAGCTCGTGAGGCCATGGCCAACCCCCGGAACGTGGGTGAGATGGAAGATGCCGATAGCGTAGGCACGGCAGGCTCGGCAGATTGTGGGGACATGTTGCGGATGTGGCTGAAGTTCACCGAGAAAGATGGTAAGAAGGTTATCGACCGGGCCTCCTTCCAATCCTTCGGATGTCAAACCGCGATCGCCGTAGCCTCAATGGCAACCGAGCTCCTGAAGGGCAAATCCGTTGAAGATGCCCGCAAACTTTCCCCTGATGACCTGACCGGAGACCTCGGGCCCCTGCCTCCGATGAAAATTCATTGTGGCCAACTCGTCGAAGGCGCTCTTCACAATGCTCTCGGCGAGAACCGCGAGCAGCAAGACGAGGCCACTGCACCTACCCTCGCCCAATCCATTTCCAGCCAACAGCAGGGCAATATAAAGATCGTCCCACTTGAAGGTGATTAGGAATAGTCATAGAACCCGCTACATCTGTCTCCCATGAACCAGGAAATCCCTCTTACCCGCGATGTCGATGCCATTCAGATTCCCTCTGGTGATACCATTTCTCTCCCTGCTGGCACGCCAGTCGTGATCACCCAGAGCCTCGGGGGTACCTATACGGTGGCAACCTCGGCCGGACTTGCCAGAATCTCTTCGAACGATGCAGATGCCCTTGGCATCGACAAGGCGGCCAATGAGGAAAAGGCTCAGAAGGACAAGGAAATGAAATCTGCTCCCTTGATGGAGCAGGTCTGGCATCAGCTTAAACAGGTCTATGACCCGGAAATTCCTGTAGATATTGTCAACCTGGGACTGGTCTATGATTGTACGGTGGACGACGAGGAAGATAAAAAGGTCGTGAACGTCAAGATGACTCTGACAGCGCCTGGTTGCGGCATGGGCCCCGCTATTGCTGCCGACGCTCAAGCACGCATCATGACCGTTGAGGAGATTGAAGATGCCCGGGTTGAGCTCGTATGGGATCCGCCCTGGAACCAGGAAATGATCACCGAGGAAGGCAAGATGAAGCTCGGAATGATCTAATTCGCAGGCTCTTGAGGCCCAATTGGACTTCCCCCTTGCCAAATTTGGGAATTCAAACTAGCGTCCCGCCCCCCCATCAGGGTCTGATTCCATGTCCAAGCATAACAGCCTCAAAACCAGCGGTGGAACCACCGGCACTCGCTCCGTCCTGAAACGCTTCGAGCGCGTCAAGATTCTCAAGGAGCGCGGACAGTGGAAAGAGGGACAAAGCCCGGTTGGCCTGCCCAAGACCAAGTCTGAGGGCTAGGAACCTCGCCTTGCTCTCTCTTCAGATCGTAATTTTTAAACAGGGCGGAACCGGAAGGTTCCGCCTTATCTGTCACAAAGTCGTCTCATGCTTGAGGGCACTCGCCTGAACAAGTTCCTTGCCTCCTGCGGATTAGGATCTCGCCGCGCGTGTGACGCACTGGTCCAGCGTGGTGGCGTTACTCTTAACGGAGAGGCCTGCACTAACCCAGCAACCCGCATACAGGAGGGCGACATCCTACGGGTCGAAGGCAAAAGAGTTTCTCCGAAGAAAACCACAACGATCCTCCTGAAAAAACCACGGGGGTATGTGTGCTCGAAACACGATGAGCTGGAAAGGGCAACGATCTATGAATTGCTGCCCCCAAAGTTTTCCCATTTGAACCACGTTGGCCGGCTTGACCGGGATTCGGAAGGCCTTTTAGTTCTAACCAATGACGGGGACCTCGCTAACCGCCTGACCCATCCAAGTAACAGGGTTGAGAAGGAATATCGCGTGACTCTGACAAGCTCAATCGATTACCCGATCCTGAAGAAGCTCGTAGCAGGAGTTCAAACCCCGGAGGGATATGCCCGGGCGAAATCTACCAAGAGGCTGTCCCCTCGTCGCGTCTCCATCATACTGGAAACCGGCCTCAAGCGACAGATCCGCGAAATGTTCAAAACTCTTGGATATGAGGTTGAGAAGCTTTTCCGGATAAGAATTGGCCGTCTTACTGACCCAGAACTACGCCCCGGCCGTTGGCGACATCTTGAGCACCACGAGGTCGAGCTGCTCAGCCTTGATCCTCCGGCCGAGGCCTGATCCAGCTCCCTGCCTTGCAACCGGTCATCCTGTTGGGTAAACACCTTGGGACGGCAACTTTCCAGTCAGGCACATGAGCAAGAAGATTGAGAGCCACCTCTCCGAAAACCGCGTTTTCAAACCCTCCCGGGAATTCTCAAAGAAGGCCCGTATCTCCAGCATGGCCCAGTATAGGCGGATGTATAAGGAATCGATCGATAAGCCGGCCGCTTTCTGGGCTCGTGAAGCCAGGGAGCTCCACTGGCAGAAACGCTGGAAAAAGGTCCTCGATTGGAAACCTCCATTCGCAAAATGGTTCACTGGAGCGCGCCTCAATGTTGCTGAAAATTGCGTGGACCGTCACCTTACTAACGGCCGCAAAAACAAGGCTGCTATCATCTGGGAAGGTGAACCGGGAGACCAACGAGTTCTCACATATCACCAGCTTCATCAGGAAGTGTGCCGCTTTGCCAATATCCTGGAGGCCAATGGAGTCAAGGCGAAGGATCGGGTCCTGATCTATATGCCCATGGTTCCTGAAGCCGCGATTGCCATGTTGGCCTGCGCCCGGATCGGCGCTGTTCACTCCGTGGTATTCGGGGGCTTCTCCGCTGAATCCATCGTAGATCGTCTGGAAGACTCTGGCGCCACTGCTATAGTTACCGCCGATGGAGGATACCGACGCGGTAAGATCGTCGAACTCAAGAAGAGCGTCGATGAAGCACTCCAGAAATACAAAGGGGTCAAGCGCTGTATCGTCTACCAGAGAACCGGAGAAAAAATAAACATGCGGCGAGGACGGGATGTCTGGTGGCACAAGGAAGCCGAAAAAGTATCGCCCTCTCACACTCCAAAGGGATTCGACAGCGAACACCCTCTCTTTATCCTGTATACCTCGGGGTCGACCGGGAAGCCGAAGGGAATCCTGCATTCCAGTGGGGGATATCTGGTCGGTAGTTATACTTCCTGTAAATATATCTTCGATATGCAGGATGACGACGTCTACTGGTGCACTGCAGACGTTGGATGGATCACCGGACATTCCTATATAGTCTTCGGCCCTCTCGCCAACGGGGTAACGCAGGTCATGTATGAGGGAGCTCCGAACCACCCGGATTTCGGTCGTTTCTGGAATATTGTCGAGAAATATGGCGTCACCACATTCTACACCGCGCCCACGGCGATAAGAGCCTTCATCAAGGCAGGGGACAAGTTTCCTGACCGCCACGATCTTTCCTCTCTGCGTCTTCTGGGAACGGTGGGAGAACCCATCAACCCTGAGGCCTGGATGTGGTATTATGAAAAAATCGGATCGAAGCGCTGTCCAATAGTCGACACATGGTGGCAGACCGAGACCGGGTCCATCATGATCTCACCACTCCCCGGCTGCACCCCAACCAAGCCGGGCACAGCCACCCTTCCCTTCTTCGGCGTAGACGCTGCAATTCTTGATGACGAGGGCAATGAGTGCGGCCCTGATGAGGGTGGACGACTGGTCATTCGTAAGCCGTGGCCTTCCATGCTCCGGACGATTTACGGCGACAGGAGCCGCTACCGTAAAACCTACTGGAACGACTTTAAAGGGATCTACACCGCTGGAGACGGGGCCCGGACCGATAAGGATGGGAACTTCTGGATTGTGGGAAGACTCGACGACGTTCTGAATGTATCTGGGCATCGACTCGGAACGGCCGAGGTGGAAAGTGCTCTCGTATCCCATCCAGACGTTGCGGAAGCTGCAGTAGTGGGGCGCCCTCACGAGATCAAGGGCCAAGGAGTCGTTGCTTTCGTAACGCTTAAGGAAGGAGTCCGTGCAGTAAAAACAACCGAGAAAACTCTTAAGGGACATGTCGCCAAAGCTATCGGAGCGATCGCTCGTCCAGACGAAATTCACCTCACCCCGGCCTTGCCTAAAACACGTTCTGGAAAAATTATGCGTCGTATTCTCAAGGAGCTGGTCGCCACTGGTGGAGTGACAGGAAATATTACAACCCTCGAAGATTTCAGCGTAGTGAGCAACCTGCAGAAAAACCTTAAGAAATAGCCCCCTCTCTCCATTGCATGGGGCATCCCTGTCTCCTGTGAATATTGGAAATACAATGACCCAGTCTCGCTACTTCATCTGGCGCATCGCGCAGACGTTCGGCATCGCGATGCGGCGACGTCACGCAACCCAAGCAGCAACAGAATTCCATCTTTTCCGAGAAGCGGAAGAGGTTCTTGGCCAGCTTACCTGGGCAGAAACAGAGCACGTCGAAGAACTTTCCGCGGAATACTGGAATCTGCGGCGTATGTCCATGAAGCACAAGGAACTCGTCAGCGAAATCGAAGTCGCTCATGGAGATCTGCAAAAGTCACAGGATCAACGGGAAGAATTGCTTGGGATGGTCGTTGACCGCACCAAGTCCCTTGTCGAGGAGAGGGAAAAAATGAAAGAGTCTGGTGAGAGGCTCCAGTCTGAACATGAGGTTATCATCTCCGAGGCCAGATCAATTCGAAGGCAGCACGAGGGCATCAAGGCCAAGCTCGAAGTTCTCATTGCGGAAGGGTCCGGGGACACTCCAGAAACAGCTGCTTCAAAGGAAAAGCTTCTCCATCTTAAGAACAATTTTAAGAGTCTGCGGGAGCGGCGTGATACGGTCCTCACCGAAATCGAGGCTGCTGAGCGCTCCCTCAAGGACCTTGAAATACAGATCGAAACCGAGCGTACGTCAATTCGCGGAGAGACCCTCGGCAGCTATCAAAATCTAGGCAAGGCGAATCGTGACTTGTCTCACAACCGCTTGGAATTGAACTCACTGGAGGGCCAAATGAACGGTTTCTTTGCGGAAATCGGTCGTTACGTCCTGGCGAGATATCGCGACCCTGCTCTTGCTGAGATCGCTTCCAGGCATCACGGGCTCATCAAGCAGATGTCTGCACTTGGTCTCTCTATCCGGCTCAACAGGAGACTCGCGGGTGAAAAAGATGACCTCGCTATCTGAAACAGGATCGAGAGTGTCGCCTGCACCCTCCTCTCCCGCGAACTCAAGACGACCCTCCGTTCTTGTTCCTCTACGGTCTCTCTCCCAGCGTTGACAGCAGGAGTTCATGTAGCCCGCCGAATCCTCCATTGCTGAGAACCGTAACAACGTCGCCCTCTTCGGCGTGCATCGCAACATACCTCGCAATCTCACCCACACTGGGGATATAAACTGCCTCCCCACCGCGCGATACTACATCCCGAACAAGCTGCTCTGGATCAAGCCGCTCAGCCTCCGCAAATTTACCCGGATCGGCGATCGCTGGCACCACCGCGCGATCAGCGCCTGCCAATGCCTCCGCAAGCTCCCTCTGGAAAATATTGCGCCTAGTCGTATTGGACCGGGGCTCGAATATGGCCCAAATCCGGGAATCCGGATACCGCTGCCGGAAGGCTTTGATAGCGAGCCTGATAGCCGTCGGGTGGTGAGCAAAATCATCGATTACCCTTACTCCCCGAACCTCTCCACGTAGCTGCTGGCGGCGAGCAATTCCCTTGAAGCTCGTAAAGGCTTTTCGGATTTGATCCGGCCTCAAACCGGCGAATATCCCCCCTGCTACTGCCATCGCCGCATTACGGACATTGAATTCTCCTACCATGGGGATGAAGTAGTCTTCCCCAGCAAGATGGAAACTGCTTCCCTCTGTTTGATAAACAGGATTCTCAATCCTCCATTCACAGCCCTCGCTCATGCCTATGGTCCGCACTGGACAAGGCGATTGTTCGACCACATCGATCACATTGGGGTCGTCTCCATTGACGACGGCCAAGCCTCCCCCGGGCACAATGTTGAGAAGCCTTCGGAAGCTCAGCTTGATCTCTTCAAGCGACCCATAAATATCCGCATGATCGAATTCAATATTATTGATCACTGCGAGCTCCGGAAGGTAATGAAGAAACTTTGATCGCTTGTCGAAAAACGCAGTGTCGTATTCGTCACCCTCCAGCACGTTAAATTCAGAATCTGTAAAAGAGGCCCCCTGCCCAAGATTGGCAGGAATTCCCCCTATCATATACCCCGGGTCACGGTCTCCTTCTTTAAGCACCCACGCAAGCATGGCCGCGGTTGTCGTCTTGCCGTGTGTGCCTGCCACCACAAAATTACGTTTCCCCCTCAGAAACTGCTCCTTCAGCACCTCCGGCAGGCTTTGGTAAAGAAGTCTCCGGTTCAGAACCTCTTCAGCCTCCTCATTACCCCGGCTGATTGTATTCCCAATCACAATCACGTCTGCACTTTCAGGCACATTTGAGGCTCGGTAACCCTCGAAAATCTCCACTCCACTGTTCTCAAGGAAGGTCGACATGGGCGGATAAATCTTCTCGTCCGATCCCGTCACTTTAATTCCCCTGGCCTTCATGGCAGAGGCGACAGCCCCCATCGCTGTGCCGCAAACGCCAATGAAATGATAGTGATCTCTATCAGCCATCCTTCAGCAATGAGTCTCTACTCGCATGATGTTTATACCGACGTTGCAGATATTAAAGCAGGTTAAAACCCGGGCGCAGCAACGGTAGCATTGTCTCTTTCTTCCCTGCGACGCTCCATGATTCGGTCTGCTGTCTCACTTACCATTCCCTCAAGAAGATTTCGAAGGTGGCTTCCCTTACGATAGTCCGCAGGAGCGATGTGCTTCACCCGGTCAGCATAAGTGCACAACTGATAGCACTTCTGGAAACTTCGCCCGCTTGTATCCTGCGCATTATAAACAGCAATGGAATGTCCTCCATTTCTCTTCATAACCGTAAAGCAGGGAACGTCAGTCGGCCCATCCCCTATGTAGATCATGTTTTCAAAGGGAATCGGTCGCAACTCAGGTGGCATGTGATCATTCACATCATCCCCATGCTTGAGCATTCCCTTGTTGATTCTAAACAGAAACTGCGTCTTCGTAGTGTGTGAAACCGTCCGCTTTGGAAAACTGATCTTTCCCTCATGATCTTCCCCGAACTCACAGCCGAATATCGCGGTCATATGTTTCGCCAGACTGCTACCCTCAAGCAGAGCCCGGAGACCCGAGGAAATAATGAAATGTTCAACCTTTACTCCTACCGCATGATGCTCGGGCCGCAGGACGACTGACCGGATTTCATCGAAGAGCTCAGGCACACCCGGATAATAGGTCAGTCCGCGCCCTAGCTCCAAAAGCCGGGCATTGGTCACTCCGTCCATCTGCAGATAATCGAGAAGGCACTTCATGTAAGCCAATTCGCCGTCCCATTGGTTTTCTTTCACGAGCGAGTTACACCGGCTCCAGAACTGCGCAGGATCGATGCCAAATTCTGGGAAGAGCACCTCATCCTGCATGTAGCTGGGGCTCAGAGTCTGATCGTAATCATAGATCAGGGCTATGGTGCTTTGGGGAACCGCCATGACACGAGGTTATGGAGCAGAATGCAGCGCAGGAGTAACGAAACAAGGACAACTTCCGCCAAACCCAATGGGGAGTGCCTATTGTTTGGATTGCCCCCACAGGGAGGGGCTTCCCCAATGGCGCGCCTGACTCTAGACCACCCGGGGACCAACCGAAGATAGCATCTGCGATTCCAAGGCACCCGGCGTTTCTCCAGAATACGGGAGGTGATAACCAATGCGCTTCCCCTGCACTAATCAGTCCATTTCCACGACAATTTGATTGTTTCAAGCCGCCGAATGAGAGTCCATCGGCCCATGCCCTCGCGTCATGGGACAGGCTGGAGCCAGCAAAACACCAATCTTCTGCCGACGCGGATGGTTACTCTCATTTCCATTAGCCTTCTGGCGGTCTCTTCCCCTTCTGGCATTTCTCAAGAGATTGATCCTCCCCCAACGGGAGCTGAATTGTTCTCAATACCAGGGGGAAACAACCGCGAGAAGCCCCATGAGCTCCTTGGAGCAGCCCCCTCCATTCCTCAAAATTTTCGGGTGACTGGCGAAGACTATGAAACCCGATGGGACGCCCCCGGTGGGCGCATTTTCTATGAGGGAAACATGCAGTGTCGCACTAACGATGGAATCCAGCTTTTTGCGGACCGCATCGTGATCGACTTGAACAATAAGGTCGTAAGATTTTCCGGAAACGTAACGATTTATCAGGGCTCTGTGCTCCATCGCGGAAAGTCAGCATCCTTCTGGTATGAGGAGGAGAGATTGGAAGGCGACGGGCTTCGAGTGGGCATGGACCCAATGCTTCTCGAGGCTGACAAGTTCCGGATGGTCGAGAGAAATGGACGCACCATATTTCTCGGTGAGGACGCAGGTGTCACTACTCACGACGTTGAAGATCCGGACTTTTGGCTAAGAGCTGCCAAAACGACCGTAATTCCGGGAGACAAGGTCATTTTCCGTAATGTCAAACTCTACGCGGGGGATAAACCCGTGTTCTGGCTTCCCTACCTCTCCCAGACCCTGGACGTGGGCCTCGGCTACCGATTCGTGCCAGGCGCCCGCTCTCATTGGGGGCCTTACCTTCTTAATCGATATGGCTTCATGCTGGGCGGGGACAAGGACCATGTGACCGGAGAGAACGACAACGCTTGGCTGCTATCACAATGGCACCTCGACATGCTATCGAAACGAGGAGTAGGAACTGGCCTGGACCTCACTGACACCCGAATGGAAGAAAATCCGAACCTCGGGTGGCTTAAACTTTACCACATTCATGATTTTGACCCGACTTTAGACCGCAGTGGAATTCCACGTGATAAGGTCACAGAGAATCGCTTCAGGGCACAGCTGCGTCATCGGCTTGAACTTGGGAACCTCGTCACGGGAGGGAACAGCTACCTCGACGCAGACCTGACCTACCTAAGCGACCGATTTTACCTTGAGGACTATGACTCGGAGGCGTTTCTCCTAGAGCCAACTCCGGACAACATTCTCGCTTTTACCCACCAGAGGGGCCGGAATCTCATGACGCTCTGGGGCAGGGTCCGCCCCAATCCCTTCTACCAGACCGATACTCGCCTCCCCGAGTTTGCTCTCGACCAGATCCGTCAGCCCTTTCTCGACTCTCCGGTCCTCCACGAGGGGCAATTTATCGCCGGACTCTACAATGAAGTGCTGCCCGACTTTACACGTCGCGAGCTCACTGCGGAGGCAACGACTCTTGATCCCGGTGACCCTCGAAGCGAAGAGATCACTGCCATCCTTGCCGAGCGCGGCTACACTCGCTTCCACCTCTGGCAGGAGGCATCCCTGCCCATGATCCTTGATAGCCGTATCAATCTGGTTCCTCGAGCTGGCTTGGGTACTACGGTTTACAGCAGCGTTGACGGTCTCGGCGAAAGCGAAAAGCGGAGACACCTTTATCTCGGAATTGATGCCTCTGCGAAATTTTCTCAGCATTTTCCGGAAGTTCAGAGCAAAACACTTGGCCTCGATAACCTCCTCCACGTCATCCAACCCTACATAGGAGCCTCATGGATCGCCACCGACGAATTGGACTCGAGTTTCCCCCGAATTGATCGTCTCACTGCGAGCACCCGCCCGCGCCCCCTCGGAGTTGGTCGTTTTACTGCCATTGATGACCTCGCAGACTGGACCATCCTGCGCCTTGGGGTTCGAAATCAATTCCTCACAAGAAGAGACGGTGGATCTCATGAATGGTTATCCATCAACTCCTACCTCGACTGGTTTCAGAAAGACCCGGAATTTGATCGCGAATTCTCAAACCTTTACAATGAGATCTACTTTCACCCGGTTCCCTGGCTTGAGATGGGACTTGAGACCCAATTCCCACTGCTAAGCAAGGTCGGTGACTTTACCGAGATCGTCGGCTCCTTTCGCTACATGCCCAGTGAAAATCTTGAGCTAACGCTGAGGCACCGCTTTCTGAATGACCACCCTATCTTGCAGGACTCAATCCGCTTTGAGTATGGAGCCTTCAATAGATTCAATGAGAAATGGAGTGCCGGATTCAAGCACCGGTGGGAATTTGATGACAAGGTTCTCGAGTACCAGCAATATTCTGTCCATCGCACCTTCGACAACTGGGTTGTCTCGCTCGGACTGTTCCACCGTGACAACCGATATGAAGACGAATTCGGCGCCCTGATCGGACTAACTCTTCGCGAGTTCCCATCGATAAGCCTGCCTCTCAGGGCGGGAATAGAATAAGGTCTCCAAGCGAAACATCAGGCTTCCTTTAGGGAGTGCCCGGAACAGGATTCACTTGCGAGGAGCCATTGCCTTCCTCAGCGCTTTCTGGCACGAGGGGGGGCAACTCGTTCCTTTCAACAGCCTTACTCCGGTAAAGTGGGAAGATTTTCCTGATCTCCTTGAGAATCGCAAACGCTCTTTCCTGCTTTCTGTCACGGTAAAGCACCCGGATTCGACTCCCGATCCTCTCTTCCTTCACAATCAGCTTTTTCCTCATATGGGCCATGGCCTCTGCTTCCGAAGCCATTCCCCAGTCATCGACAAGATTCAGGCTGGCTATCACTTTTTTCAAGATTGCTTCACTCTCCAGGAGTTTCTCTTCATTCAACACGACTGACTGCATACTCATCCCATCCACCTTCTCCACCTGGTAGGACAGCAATGCCACCCGGTCCTTATTAAAGAACATCCACCCAAGAACCCCACCTCCCGCCAACCCGAGAACAAAAACCACCGTGATGACGGCTAGAACAGGTCTGGACATAGTCACTTCTAGCAAATCGCCTTCCCTCGCCAAGGGAATTTGCTAAACCTGTGCTATCGGCGGGTATCCGGCAGAGATCCCCGTTGACCTTCTTCTCGCGGGCAGCAACAACGCCCAGCACCCACGCTAGCAGCATGCAATTTCCAGCAACCAACGCCTCTCTCCAGACTCTTTCATGCGGTCTTCCCGTCATCATGCAGGTGGATTCTAACGCTCCGGTAGTGTCCGCTCAATGCTGGATCTCAACCGGTAGCCAGCACGAGAACCAATTTGTTGGAAGTGGACTTTCACATCTCCTTGAACACATGGTCTTCAAGGGCACTACCTCTTTCACCGGAGCGGAACTGGCCACCGAGGTAAATGCCCAAGGGGGGCAGTGGAACGCCTATACCTCCTTCGACAGGACCGTATACTATATTGATGGTCCCAGCGTGTCCTGCGATACCTTTACCCGTGTTCTATTCGAACTAGTCTTCCAGCCCCGTTTTCCAGTAGACGACTTTGAAACAGAGCGGGATGTCATCCGGCGGGAAATCGACATGGGCAAAGACGATCCCGACTCGGTAGCGAGTGAGCTGCTCTTCCGAACGTTTTTCCAGCATGACCCCCGGCGACATCCCGTAATAGGGTACCGCAGCTATTTTGATGCTCTGACCTATGAGGATATGGTGGGGTATCATCGCGGGCGCTACTGCCCTTCTAACTGTTGTTTTGTTTTATCGGGTGACTTCGACCCCGCTAAGGTATTTGCAGATCTCGAGGAGATGAGCGGGACTCTACCGTTTAAACCACCACAACAGACTATTCTACCCAGCGAACCACGCCAGATTGGACAGCGCGAGGCACGGATGCCGTTTCAGATCCCGGTAAGCAAAACGACCCTCGCCTGGAAAACTCCGGGACTCGATCACCCTGACTCTCCTGCTCTTGAATTACTCGCTGGCGTCCTTGGAGGAGGACGTTCATCACACCTCTATCGACGGTTTCACGAGAAAGAGGGCATCGCCCACCACCTGGGGGCATGGGCATGGAGTCCGGTCACCGGTCCGGGCATGTTCAGCATCTCTGCGGAAGTCGATTTTGACAAGCGTGACGAACTCGAGAAAGCTGTTCTCGAGGATCTTACTCCCAACCTTGGCAGCGAACTCCAATCCGCACTGAATAAAGCCCGCCGGCAGGTTTTTGCACAGCAGTTCAAGACCTTGGGAACGGCCTCAGGGCGAGCCACTGACCTGGCCTCAAACTGGCACGAGGCACGGAACCTCAATTTCACCCGCGACTACTTGGTCAACCTCGACCAAGTTACCCCTGAAGATCTGCACCGAGTCTCTCAGCACTATCTCTCCCCGGATCAGGCAACCATCACCTCACTGGATCCGGAAAGAACATCGCCAGTTATCAGCGCTGTTCGATCGGCTGGGCAAAAGCCCGAGATCACAACACACGTGCTGGAAAACGGCCTTACTCTTCTTCTCCGGCCAGATCCGCGAGTTCCCACAGTGAGTTTTCAGGGCGTATTTAATACGGGACGGCATGTCGAAAACCCGGAGAATTGCGGCATCAATATCCTGCATGCCTCCCTCCTGACAAAGGGCACCCAAAACCACTCGGAGGGAGAATTTGCCGATAGAATAGAATCGTTGGGCGCCAATATTCGCGCCAGCGCCGGCAATAATACCAGCATCATCTCCTCCTTCTGTCTCCAGCCGGATCTGTTGACCGTGCTTGGCCTGAGCGGAGAAGCTCTCTGCTCGCCCACCTTTGAAGAAGGCCCCATTGGAAGAGAAAAGGAGATTCAGCGGGCAGATCTTCTCGAAAGCCTCGAGGACCCCTTAAAGACCTCCTTCCGACTCCTCCGCGAAAATCTATTTGGTTACCGGGACTATGGGTTGCCTCGTCTCGGCACGGAGGAATCGATCGACAATATCGATCGAGAAATGCTGGAGAAGCACCACCAACAGTTCATCACTCACCATAACGGCGTGCTTGCGGTCTTCGGAGACATTAACCCTGAGGCAACAATAGAATGGTGCAACCAAGTCTTCGCCGGTCTCCCCCACGGACGGAAGCACGACGCACCTGAAGCCGAACTACCTGAACCGATCTCCACAGAAATAACCCATTATCTGGACAAGGAGCAAACCGTCATTGCGATCGGATATCCGGGAGCTCATATCACCTCCGAGGACATTCCCGCCCTCGAGGTGATTCACGAATATTGCTCAAATATGGCCGGACCACTTTTCACCCGGATGCGGGAAGAGCTGGGCCTCGCATATTACGTGAATGCCACGCAGTTTCTTGGGTTGGGAAAAGGCCTGTTCGCTTTTTATGTCGGCACCGCTCCAGACAAGGCGGCACTCGCCAGAAAGGAGCTTCTCGCTCAGATCGAAAAACTCACTCAGGAAGGCATCCCTGACGCGGCACTCGCTCATGCGAAGACCAGCGTCCTCGCAGGAGATGCCCTCGAAAACCAGAGTAACCACTCCATGGCCCAGATGTGCGCTCTGAATACTCTTTTCGGCCTAGGGTCCCTTCATCACCTTGCACATGCGGAGAAAATTCAGTCCCTTGGTCGCGAAGATATTATCAATACGGCTCAAAAATACTTTGGCCGGAAGCCGGTGGTTGTCAGCGTGGGTCCGGAAACCAACTCGGATCAGACCTAAAAAGACTCCTCAGGGGACTATGTCACATCGGTAACAACTCGCATTCGGAGACATAAAAGGTAACCATCTTTCCTATCCGATATGGAAAATGACCAACGCTTCGCTGATTTCGTGATCCTGCAAGCTCAGAATGCAGGGATGTTCCTCGGGAAAGTTCCAAACCCTGTCAGTGGAACGTTGGAGGTTAACGCTAAGGCGGCTCGCTCCGTGCTTGATTCACTTGAGATGCTGGAGCTGAAAACAACTGGTAATAGAACTCCGCAAGAGGACAAATTACTTCAAACTGCCTTACTCAACATCCGGACTCTCTATTCCGAGGTCGAGACGCAGGAGAGCAATGATCCCAGTCAGCTTTAGCGGACACAAAACCCCGGGATTGAATCGAAAGCCTCTTTACGACATTCTGCAGACTCCACGCTTATGGTAAACTCCTTCAGAATACAGAACGTTGAAGTTGGTGGCGGGACTCCGTTCTTCATCCTTGGACCCTGTGGTCTCGAAAACGAGGAATTTGCCTGGGACATGGCGCAAAGCTTGAAGAAGATCTGCGAAAGACTGGATCTTTCTTTTATTTTCAAGGCCTCCTACGATAAGGCCAACCGGACATCCGTTGATTCCTTCAGAGGGCCGGGCGTAGAAGCTGGGTGTCGCATCCTTGGGGCCATCGGGAAGGAGTTGGGCATTCCTGTGACAACTGACATTCATACCGCTGGAGAGGCGGAGATCGCCGCAGAGTTTATTGATCTCCTGCAAGTTCCTGCCTTCCTTTGTCGGCAAACAGATATCCTCGAAGCCTGCGCCGCGACAGGACGAGTGGTGAATGTGAAAAAGGGCCAGTTTCTTGCTCCTGCCGACTGCGTCAACATTGCGGAGAAGTTAAAGTCTTTTGGCTGCAACGAATTTCTCATCACAGAGCGGGGAACGACATTCGGTTACAATAATCTTGTTGCCGATATGCGCTCTCTTTACTGGATCCGCGAGGAGGGAATTCCAGTTATTTTTGATGCCACTCACTCTGTGCAACGCCCTGGCGGCATGGGAGCCACCACGGGCGGTGATGGAGAACTGGCACCAGTTCTCGCCCGCGCGGCAATAGCCACTGGAGTCGATGGCATCTTCATGGAAACGCACCGTAATCCCGCGCAGGCTCTTTCAGACGGCCCCAATCAGGTGCCCCTCGAGCAGATCGAGAGTGTCCTGCTTTCTCTTCTCAAGATTCATCGCGCGCTCAATGCATGAGAAGACGAGCAAAGGCGGGCCATAATCGGGGGTTCATGCGTTCCCCTTTTCTTTTTCTGGCAGCCGTTTTACTGGGAGTCAGCATCCATCATACCTCTGCCCAAGGAGTTCTCGGAGCCAAAACCCAGAAGCTTCCCTATGAGAAGCTTGGCCCCATGATGAACAACCTTCCCGCTGGAAGCATGCTGCGGGAAGTCCGCATTCCAATCTTCGATAAGAAGCTCGAGCGGATGGCCCTTCTCCAGTCCAGCTTTCTTAAGGTTATCACCAAGCGGGATTTGGTCGCGGAGAACATCACGCTTCGCTACTTTCAGGATGACTCCATTCTGCTACGGATGAAAATGAAATCCGCAGACTTTTCGCTTACAACCGGAGTGCTTAAGGCGCATCAGGCGGTCAACCTCGACACTGAAAAATTGAAAGGCTTGGGCACAGGCGGGGTATTCCATCTTGAGTCTCGTTCCGGCTTTGTCCGGGGACCCGCAGTAACCCGGCTCACCTCGGAAAGTCTGAAGCAGCCCGAGCGGCCCGATAAGGAAGAGGAAGCGGACTCCTCCGAGCACTCCTCACCGGCCGAACTTAGCGCACTCGCAACCGCCTTCACTGGACCCGAAGGCCTCACGGGGAGAGAGCGCCGCATTATCGACAGCCTTCTGGAGTCACGGACGAAGTCCGTCATAGCCAACCGTGCCCCAACACGAAACTTTATGACACAAAGTCGCCAGTTCATTGCTCGAGCTGACACCGACCTGCGTAGCTTTTCCAATACCGTCGAGATTCCTGAGGCAAGGCTCCTTGGAGGGGAGCCAAATCCTCCACCCCAGCCGCTCCTTCCAGAATTAAAGCATGGAGAACTCATGATCACTGCGGAAGGCGGCATCTTCCTCAATCCGCAGCGCGGTCACATCTCCTATCTTCGCAATATCAAGATCCATGACCCACGCTTTACCCTTTCAGGAGGAGGACACCTCAAAGTCTTCTTTCCTCCCCAGGAACTCACCAAGGCCATCAAAGAATCGAATCAACAACCTACCGCAGGTGAGACAGACCCGGAACGAGGCGGAGGCGAAGTGCCGAGAAAAACCTTTTCCGAACTTGTAGATCCATATCTCTTTGTGGTTTCAGGCGGAGTCCGGTTAGAACTCAATGACCCTTCCGGGATAAACTCTCCACTGGTGGCTACCGGCGAAACTGTCGTAATTGATCGACGCACCGGGGATATCGTTCTTCAGGGAGGAACTCCCTCTATAAAGCGGGGGTTAGACTCGCTTACCGCGAAGGACCCAGACCTCTATCTCAGGATCTACGAAAACGGAGACATCTATGCGGAGGAGGGGCCATGGACAACGATTGGCAACCTTGCTCAAGATAGCACGCCTCCGGAAAACATCTCCTCTTCCACTGGCAATGCCTCTGCAGAAGGAGAGAACTCTGAAAACTTGGTGACAATCTCCTGCCATGGCGGCCTCTACCTTGACGCAAGCGAAGGAGAGATTGTCTACCTAAAGGACGTTCAGGTTGTTCATCCAAAATTCCGCGTTGAGGCCGAGGATGAGATAAAGGTCTTCCTCGGGAAAAAATCAGGGAAAACCTCTGGCCCGGAGGCCTTCTCGGACATTGAACATATCGTCGCCAGCGGCACAGTTCGATTGGTTCAGCAGGACCCAGTCGAAGGAGGCGATCCTGTTACGGCAACAGCCGAACACATCATTGCTGATGTAAAAGGAGCCAATATTCTTCTGAAGGGGGGAGCTCCTTTCCTCGGAATCGGCGATAACTTCCTGCGCGCCGGCACACCAGACCTCTACATGCGTATTTACCAAAACGGCAGCCTCTTCGCAGAGCCAGGACCATGGATGACAACCGGGAACCTCTCCAAATCGGATGGAGAGGAAGAAGAGGCAGAGAAACAGACGGAATATATTACCATAACATGCGAGGGAGGCATCTCCTTCGATTCGCTCAAGGGACAAATTATGTACTTTGGTGAAATCGTCGCGGAGGAACCTCGATTTCGTCTCCGTTGTGATAAGAGCATGCGCATCACTCTGAGCCAGAGAGACGGGCCTAATGGCAGATCCCCTGAAGGCCCGGAGGCCTTCTCGGAAGTTGACAAGATTGTTGCACTCGGAAATGTCATGATATCACGGATCCCTGAGATTGGCGCCCAGCCAGTGGTCGCAAGATCTGCGGCCGTAACCTACGAGGCATCCAGCGGCACTCTCGCGCTCCGCGGCGGACGGCCGGCCATTCGTCAGGGCAAGAGCTATTTCGAAGCGCAGGAAGATGGCCTTTACATTCTCTTCTATCCCGATGGGAGCTTTGAACTCTCCCGCGGGGCATGGGAACAATTCTTTGATCTTCAGGATAAAAAATTTGAGAAACTCCGCCAGCGAGCAGATGATCGATAATCCGACGCGACGTGGAACATGAATCCAACCATACTGCGGTGACGCCTGAAGCCTCAGAAACAGGCGACCCCGTTCTGCAAGCTGAAGGCCTCCGTAAAGTCTACAGTGGCCGCCCTGTGGTGGAGAGTGTCAGCCTCACCGTTTCTCCTGGCGAGATAGTTGGTCTCCTTGGCCCGAACGGAGCCGGTAAGACTACCACGTTCTACATGATCGCCGGCCTCGTCCCTCCGGATGCCGGCCAGGTTCGGATGGGAGATCGTAATGTGACACGAATGCCAATGCATAAGCGTGCCCGCCACGGACTCGGTTATCTTCCTCAGGAGGAATCTATATTTCGAAAGCTCAGCGTAGAACAGAACCTCCTTGCTGTTCTCGAGACCAGACGCGACCTCAGCCGGAAAGAGCGCCGGGAGCGCTGCGAGGAACTACTCGAGCAGTTCGGAATTACAGAAGTCCGTAGAGCCTCCGCTCTTACTCTCTCCGGTGGCGAAAAAAGACGCCTCTCCATAGCGCGGTCCCTCTGCACGGATCCCAGCCTCTTGATGCTGGACGAACCGTTCAGCGGTGTCGACCCCATAGCGGTTCTCGACATCCAAGAAATCATCCAGAAGCTTCGCAGCGATTACGGCATTTCCCTGCTAATTACCGATCATAACGTCCGGGAGACCCTTCAGATCGTAGATCGGGCTTATCTCCTTCTCGAGGGGCGTGTCGTCCTTGAGGGCGCTTCCGAAAAACTCGCTGATGACCCTGTTGCCCGGCGTCATTACCTCGGCGAAAACTTTTCCATGTAGACCTCCGCAAAATCTCGAAATCAAGCCAGGAGGTGAGAGCCGAAGGATTCAGACCCATCCAGAACCGCGGTGGGGACGCAAAGCTCTGAGCGGCTTCCTCTGCGAACGCATTCACACAGAGGTGAAAAGTAGTCCAAATAGCGTTTTGTGAACTACCCTTAGGTCTCTCCACCTTGCTATTTAAAGCGGGAAACCGTGAGTTCCCTCCTGATTTTTAAAAATGAGATGTAGAATTCTGCTGGAGGCCTTAGCCTGTCGTCATGGCATCCCGGGTGAAAAAGATCACCTCTATCAGCGTTCGGCGTTTTTATGAGCGGCACCACGAGGCCCTCAAGCTCGCCTTGGTAGGTGAATCGGAAACAGGATTCGAAAGAGCCATCCGCGAACCAGCTCCCAACCGTCCGGGACTGGCCCTTGCTGGGTTCTTCACATATTTCGCTAACAAACGAATCCAGGTAGTCGGTAACTCGGAGGTCTCATATCTTAAGAAACTGGCTCCCGACGTGCGTTCCAAACGCTTTCGTCAACTTTGTGAAAAGCGAATTCCATGCATTGTCACTTCGAGAAATCATGTCCTACCCGATGACCTTCTGACCATCGCTGCGGAATACGAACTCACCATTTTCCGGACACCGATGGTGACCATGCAGTTCCTGAATATGGCCTCTATCCTTCTTGAGCAGGAGTTTTCTGAATCAATCTCCATGCATGGCTGTATGGTCGACTACCGTGGGGTTGGCATCCTGATTATTGGAAGTAGTGGTTCTGGTAAGAGTGAGACTGCGATAGGACTTCTCGAACGCGGAGGCGCTCTCGTAGCTGATGATATGGTGCGGTTTCAGCGTCATGGCGACGAGCTCATTGCTTCCTGCCCCGATTTAGCGAGAGGATACCTTGAGATGCGTGGTATCGGCATTATCAATGCTGCCAACCTTTTCGGACTTTCCGCCATTCGCCCCGAAAAACGCCTCGATCTCGTTGTCACCCTCAAAGGAGAAAGCGATCTGAACAAGGTGGACCGGGTCGGACTGCACCGTGAAGGTCACGAGATTCTGGGGCAATCCGTTCCCCATGTTGAAATTCCCGTTGCAGCCGGCAGAGATACTGCCCGGCTTGTCGCGGTCGCAGCCCTCGACCTGCAGTTACGCCGCCTTGGCTACGACATGGCTGATGAATTCAATCAGCGACTACTGGCCAAAATGCAGGGAAATGACCC
>DIHT01000065.1 GCA_002420305.1 Akkermansiaceae bacterium UBA5689
AGAACGACCCTGATGTGGTCAAGTGGAAGACCGCGATCTGTATCATCAAGGTAGACGGAACCGGGTTTCACCGGCTTACCGATGGCACCCATACCGATTTCAATCAGACCTGGACCCGGGATGGCGCCAATACCCCGATATGGAATCGTCGTAACCCGCGCACCGGCGCATTTCGGGTGATGGCCAGCCGAGTGGGAGCTAAGCCGGGAGAGGAATATGCCCTTACTGGGAAGGACTACCACTCGTGGGCCTACACGACTCTCGAGGACGGGCGCATTTTCGTGGGGAGCAACCCTCCGGGGCAGCGGAGAGGCTACTTCCTCATGAAGCCCAATCGGAAGGGAGAGCCTCTTTTTGAGCGGGTCTCCTGCGCACTTGCCGAAGCGGGCACCCTTGACCGGGTGAGTGTTTCACCGAGCGAGAAAAAGATCTGTTTTGAATATACTCGTGGCTTCAAGCGCAAGGTGCCTGGTCGGACGCTCTATCTTGCCGACTTTGATGCTGGTAAACGACTCATCAGTAACGCGAAACCCTTTGCAAATGAGAAGGGCAAGCCGGTCTGGTTTGCCTACCCACGATGGGCGCAGGATGAAACTGCGATCATGTATCACGCGGGTCGTAAACTTCTGCTTTATACTCTTGCCGACGGGTCGACTCGTAAGGTGTCTGCCGATGATAAAGCCGACTATCGCTACCCCCATGGGGAAGCCTCGCCCAAGTAGATGCCGTTAGCTGGATTTTAGCTGTAGAACGATTCTTGAGAATGAGAGGTTTGGTGCAGGGAGTTCTTCCCGCTCTCCTGATCTTTTGCGTTAGTTGTAGCCGAGAGGAAGCTGGGGTCGTGAGCGCTGCCTCGGAGGCGTATCGTGGGGAGGGAACGTTTACGGACTGGGGTCCCAAGGTAGCTGCAAACCGTTACCTTCTAGAGCTAGGTAAGGTAGACTTCTCTGCTAAAGGGGAGCAGGTATTTAGAATGGCCGGTTTGCCAGAAGTGCGCTTTTGGATTGGATTCTTCCTGCAGGGTCTTCCTCCACTGAGTGCCGACAGCACGGACGGGAGTAATTATAATCAAGCAAAGATCCACGTCCTGATGGAGGATTCGGAGGGTAGAGAGGTCCTGAATGGTAAAGCTCCGTTCTCGAGGTGGACGTGGTCAGGGTCGATGGGAGGAACAAGCAGGTTTGTTTATCTGCGTGGTGATCCCGGTCAGGGTGGGTGCTCCGAATTTACACCAGTCGAGGTAGAAGAGTATCTCCTAACGATTAAAGTTGAACCCCTGCAGGGCTCGGTAAAGTTTGCTCCAGCAAGTCTCGAGGTAAGGGGCGGGGGACGGAAGGTCCCGTAATCTTGTCTTCGTTGGAGGTTGGTTCGAGAGACGATCTGAGGGCAGGTCAATGGAGCGGAAAAGGAGCCAGAGGTATTCAGGATTGGCTCGTGAACAAGATTGCTCTAGTTTCCCGCATCATGCCAAACAGCAGCGTTGTCCTAAGCGGACTAAACGATCATGGAACCTGTTGACGTCGAAAATCTTGTGCACTCCAGCTCGACTCCCGGAGAGTTCTGGAGCCGACTGGCTCAGATGTTGGCCGGATCGTGGGGGTTTTCGTCGCTCTTCGTCATACAGAGAACGCAGAAAGAGATTCGTCTTCTAGGCAAAAGTGATTCGGCCCGAATCGAGAATGTTCCCCAAGAGGTTCAACGCGCGGTGGCTCAAGGCCCAGTTGATAAGAGCTCACGAACGAGCCTTGGCGATGGGGTCTGGGTTACAATGCCAATCCGAATACCGGGAACTGAAGGGGGTTACCTACTTGGGTTGACGGATCAGGAATCAGAGAGTAATGAGGGCCGAATGGTTTTGACCGCCGAGATGGCGGTATCGGCGTTTCAGGCAACTGCGCACGCGAAGAAGCAAGCTGCATCACACGCGCGTCTGACAGAGGTCCTTGATGTAGGGATGCTCGTTAGTGAGGCTCCTCACTTTGATGAGGCCGCTATTCGCCTTTGTAATGAGGTGTCTCACCAGACAGGTGCGATGAGGGTCTCTCTGGGGTGGAAGCGTAATGAGCGGATCAAGTTGGTTGCAACGAATCACGGAGGGCGCATCCGAAATGATACGGAGTTGGCTGGTTCTCTCTCCCGGGCGATGGAGGAGGCCTTGCTGAACAACACCGAGGTCGGCTGCCCGCCCCTGAGCGAGGATGTGATCTCGCAGCAACACAAAACTCACTCGGAGAGCCAGGGAAACAGTCACCTGCTTTCCATGCCCTTACGTAACGGGTCCGAAGTTGTTGGAGTGCTGACGATCGAGCACCCCAATGAGGATGAGGTGGTTGCGCAGGATCAAATCGACGCTCTACGCGTTATCTTGGATCTTATTGCCCCTCACTTGGATGAACTGCACCGGCGTTCTGGTTGGATAGGGGCCCGTTGGTGGCGTAGTTGCCGGCGGGCGGTGAGAGGCCTTCTGGGATATCGACACACAGGTTGGAAATTGGCGGGCGCTTTACTTCTGATTTTGCTGGTTGTCGCGTGCCTTGTTCAGGTCACCCACAAGGTTAAGGCTCCGTTCATTCTTAAGGCACAGTCCTCGGCAGTGCTCACGGCGCCGTTCGGCGGATATATCGAAAGAGTGCACAAGAAAGTAGGGGAAAAGGTGAAGGAAGGAGATCTCCTCGTGGAGCTTGATCAACGGGAGCTGCTTTTGCAGCGTGCAGAATTGATTTCTCAGAAAGACCGGGAGCGAAGCGATGCACGTCGTTACGAGGCCGAAGGGAAGCTTGCTGATATGAGGCTCGCACAGCTCGCGGCAGAACAGGCCGAGTCTAAATTGAGAATCGTCGACCATCGATTATCGCGGACAGAAATACGGGCTCCATTTGATGCCGTGATTGTCGAGGGGGACCTTGCAGAGCGCCTTGCCTCACCAACGCAGGCTGGTGAGGTCCTTCTGAGGGTGGTCGAGATTTCAGACACCTATGCAGATCTCCAAGTTGATGAGAGAGACATTCATTTCCTCGATGCCGGAATGGGTGGAAAGCTCGCGTTTACGAGCCGGCCGGATGAACGGTTTGAAGTGAGTGTCCAAAAGTTTGAGCCGGTAGCGCAGGTTGAGGAAAGTGGGACAACCTTCCGTGTTCGAGTAATGGTGGACGGTCAATCGCAAGAGTGGTGGAGGCCAGGAATGACAGGGACCTGTAAGATTAATGCGGAACGCCGTTCTCTTGCATGGGTCTGGCTTCATCGGACTTGGCAATATCTGAGATTGAAGTTGTGGTTCTGAGGGCGGCGCTCTCGATCATGTTATCGCAAGGAATTGATTTATGAGTCGGGGTCCAGGTGTTTTCGATGAGTCATGGCATCGGGTGCGGTCCTGCCGAGTCCGCCTCTTGCCTGGTATTCAATTGGTCAGGCAGCGCTATCGCGGTCAGGACTGGTATGTGGTGCGGGACCGGATGGGGCATCGGTTTTTCCGAATCAGACCGGCGGCCTATGATTTTCTATCGTTCCTTCAGACAGAGGTCGATGTAGAGGCGGCATGGGAACGTTCGCTTCGGGTCAATCCCGAGTCGTCTCCCGGTCAAGGAGAGGCCGTCCAGCTTCTGTCGCAACTCTATCAAGCGGGCCTCCTCCGTAGTGACAAGGCGTCCAACGTGCAATCTCTTGCGGAGGTGCATCAGGAGGAGCGCTCGAAAGAGCGAAGGCAGCAATGGTCCAGTCTCCTCTTTCTTCGGATCCCACTCTGGAATCCGGACCCGTTTCTCCGTCGGACGATCTGGCTGTTTCGCGGGTGCTTCACCCGGCTGGGCATGCTGCTGTGGGTAATAACCTTGGGCTGGGGAATACTGACTCTTGGGAAGAACTGGGGGCAGTTTCAGGATGTGGCTCGAAGTATTCTGGGCTGGGCAAATCTTCCGTGGCTCTACCTCAGTCTTATTTTGACCAAGGCGCTTCATGAGTTTGGCCATGCCTATGCTTGTCGCCGCTACGGTGGAGAGGTCCCAAGGATGGGAATCATGCTTTTGATTTTTAATCCGCTTCCTTACATGGATGCGTCGTCGAGCTATGCTTTCCAAGAGAAGCATAGAAGAGTGATTGTCGGGGTTGCGGGGATGATGACAGAATTGTTTGTTGCCGCTCTGGCGATCGTGTTCTGGGCCAATAGCGGAGATGGAATTGCCAACCGGGTAGCCTACAATGTGGCGATCACGGCCTCCGTCTCTACGCTCCTCTTTAACCTGAACCCGTTGCTGCGATTCGACGGGTATCATATCCTGTGCGATATCTTGGAGACTCCGAACCTTCAGAGTCGCTCCCAGCGCACAGTCGTGCACTGGCTTGAAAAGTATCTCTTCAGGGTCCCCCCGAGTCCGATGCCGGCAGAGACCCGTGGAGAGGCAGGATTGTTTGGGGCGTATTTTATATGTAGCTGGATCTACCGCATTTTCCTCATGGCGGGCATTCTGCTGTTTGTATCCAAGCAGTTCCTCATTCTCGGGGTATTGCTATCCTTGGTTTTTGCCGTGATGTGGGGCCTTGTCCCACTTTGCAAATGGGGAAAGTATCTCTTCACCAGTCCAAAGCTTATGAATCGCCGCCTACGATCTATCCTCGTCGCCTCAGCTCTCCTTGGAGGAGTTGGGAGTCTTCTGTTTCTTGTGCCAATTCCATATCACTTCCGTTCAGGGGGGGTAGTCCGGTGCGAAGTATTTGAGAATGTCTATGCGACGTCTGGCGGAACGGTGGCTCAGATTCTGGTGTCCTCTGGCACTATGGTTGAGCCAGGTATGCCCCTGGTTCGACTTGAAAATCTTGAATTGCTTGAGGAGCAAAGATTACTGCTGATAGAGGAGCAGCGTACAGAGCTGCGGATTCAGCGTGAAAGGGCCGAGCAAGCAACGGGGGTTGAGGCTGTGGAGGCCTATCTCGTTGCGCTGGATAAAAGGTTAGATGACATGGAATGGCAGCTAGAGAGCCTGGTGGTCAAGGCCAAGTCGGCGGGCAGGTGGATCGCCCCTGACCTTGAGGAGAAAAGGGGGGTAAGAGTGCCTCGGGGATTTTCGCTGGGGCACGTTCAGGGCGAAGATTCTTATAAGTTTTCGGCCGTCATCAGCCAGCGTGATGTAGATCGTGTGTTTGCCGGGGATTCTCCCCGGGGTAATGTGCGGCTTCACGGTCAGGCTGGAAGCGAAATTGTCCTGAGCCAAGTTGATGCTATCCCAGCTGAGCAGAGTGCGTTGCCTTCTGCGGCCCTTGGTGTGCTGGGAGGAGGGAGCGTTGGCGTTGACTCAACGGAGACCAGCGGCCAGCGTTCGACCGAGCCTTTTTTCGAGCTCCGTGGCAGCCTCGATTTGCCCGAAGTGGTGAAGGCTGAGCACGGGCAACGTGGAACGGCTAGGTTTGATCTTCCGCCGAAGCCACTGGGGATGCAATGGCTCCATCGGCTCCGCCAATTATTGCAAAAAGAGTATCAACTGTGATGCGCACAGCGCCCAGCGAGTATCAGAAGTCTTTTTACCAGTGCCTCGGAGAGAAGGAGCTGAAAGGGCTCGATGTTCTTGCCAAGAAGATGGCAGGGATCTGGAAACGACGTGCTGGTGTCAGAAGATCATGGTCCCGAAGGGTCGAGCTAGCGGAGATACACTGGAAGGAATTGGAGCCGCTCAGTGATGGAGACCTTGACCGGCGAATCCGGGAATGCCGGGGAGGTTTCAAAATGTCTGAGGTCAAGCTATCCGAGGAGGCGCTTGCGGTGGTGTGTGAAGTAGCGGCCCGCACCCTCAAACTTCGCCCTTATCCGGTGCAGATGATGGCGGTCGTGGCTCTATGGGAGGGATATCTTGCTGAGATTGACACCGGTGAGGGGAAGACCCTCTCCATTGCGTTGGCGGGTGCGCTTGCGGCATGGGATGGAGATCCCTGTCACATTGTTACAGCGAACGATTACCTTGCGGCCCGGGATGCCAAAACGATGAAACGCTTTTATGAGCGGCTGGGAGTTTCAGTAGGAGTGGTAACCGGTGACACGGAGGAGAAAGATCGACGGGAGGCCTACCGGCGAATGGTGACCTACACGACCTCCAAGGAGGTTGCCGCGGACTATTTGCGGGATCGCCTGAAAATCCGAGAATGGAATCGTTCCGGGCGCAGACAATTCTTCAGGAAGATGGCGCAGGTGCGAGACGGGGGAATCGAGCTTGTTCAACGAGGGCTTTTCCGGGCGTTTATTGACGAAGCAGATAACTGCCTGATTGACGAGGCTGTTACGCCGTTGCTCATTAGTCAGCCGCATCGGGAGAAGGCCGTAGAGGACGCGTGCCGGGCGGCATGGTTTATCGGTGAGCGTCTGGTCGAGGGGGTAGACTACCGGGTCAAACGCGATGAACGTCAGGCAACACTGACCAATGCTGGTCGTGAAAGTGCCGAGAAGCTTGGCGGGTTCCCGGATTCGGCGCTTTGGCGGTGTCCGCAACGTCGAGGGCAGATGATCACCCTTGCACTAGAGGCCCGTGAGTTCTTTCACAAAGGGATTCAGTATATCGTAGAGGGAGGAAAAATTATCATTGTCGACGAGGGCACAGGGCGTCCGATGCCGAACAGAAGTTGGAAGCTGGGATTGCATCAGATCGTAGAGGCCAAGGAGGGAGTGGAGTTGACAGAGCCATCGCAAACTATCGCACAGATCAGTTTTCAGGCGTTCTTCCAGAAGTATAAAAGAATGGCAGGCGCCACAGGGACCGCGCGGGAGATTGCAGGCGAAGTGTGGTCAATCTATTCCGTTCCCAGTATCAGAATCCCACGAAACCAGTCGGATCGAAGAACTCATGATGGAACCATCTACTGTGGCGACCGGGTAGAAAGAGACAAACGGATCCTTTCGGAAATCGAGGCGCAGGTTAGAAAGGGTCGTCCGGTTCTCGTCGGCACACGAAGCGTGAGCTCGAGTGAAGACCTGGGAAGGCGGCTGGGTTTGCGGGGTGTCGATTGTGAAATATTGAACGCAACTCGATTGGCCGAGGAAGCTGCTGTGATTGGCCGGGCTGGAAGTGGCAAGAGAGTGACTATAGCCACCAACATGGCAGGAAGGGGGACAGATATTGAGCTTG
>DIHT01000076.1:0-120 GCA_002420305.1 Akkermansiaceae bacterium UBA5689
TATCGTCGTATCCAACCCAAAACTGAAATCAGGCTGGATCTCCAGAGTTGAAGCTTGGGCTCCGCGCAGTCCAACCTCTTCCTGGACCGTAAACACCCCATAGAAATCGTAGGCTGGTTT
>DIHT01000076.1:525-4807 GCA_002420305.1 Akkermansiaceae bacterium UBA5689
CAATCACCCATCTCAACCAGTTCACGCTCCCTCGTGATTGAATCACCAACCGCTACAAGCTTCTCCACTTCACTTCGCTCCAGTCCGAGGTCAATAAAGTAGTCCTCAAGCTTCGGAGGCTTGTTTCGCTCCTCGGGACTCATGATATGAATGGGCTTCGACCCCATCACGCCAATGAGGTCCTCGCGACCATGCACAAGGACACGTTGTGACGTCAGGGTTTTGGGGTCAAATCCTCCCAGAGGGTTAAAGCGTAGAAACCCATCATTATCGATGTGAGTGACAATAAAGCCGATTTCATCCATGTGGGCCGCGGCCATGGACTTCATCTCCGAGGATCTTCCGCGTTTAAGGGCTATCACGTTACCTATCGCATCGACTCTTACGTCATCTGCGAGACCATCCAGTTCTTCCAGCACTACATTGCGAATCCGCGTCTCAAAACCGGGAGCTCCCGGCTCCTTACAGATACGCGACAGTAACTCTACATCGATAGGCATGAGAGGACTCTATGTCTCGTTCTTGACAAGTCCACCCCCATCAGGCGCTATCCTCGCGTGGTGCAGTTACTTGCTCGTCTACTCCTGCTACTCGCTGCTGTAGTTGTAGTTGAGGGGCACCTTATGATTGGGCAATCCGTGGCGTGGCTTACGATGATCACGGACCGGGCACCCACTCATGGTCTCCAAGACTCTATCGAGACTACATTCTCCGGAAAAAATCCCTGTGAGATTTGTTACCTCCTCCAAACCGAGCGTAGCAGGCACAGGGAACACAGCTCCATCCCCGAGGCTGCCACCATGGCCAAAATGATTCCGCTCAGAGTCCCCGCGGCAAGCCTCCTCTTTCCTCCCGCACGCTTTCCGCATACTCCTCCCTTTTCCACTTCCGTTAAATCCCAATGGCAGGGTGCTATTCCACACCCTCCTCCATGGGTAGTGTAAGACCCCACTTCACTTTCTGTAAGGCCTCCGCGTAACGCTCAGGCCTCCGCACTCTCTTAAAATTGCGTCCGGGTGTTTCCCCGGACGCGAGGAAGGATGCAGTTATTCCTTCCCAAAAATTTAATTTAACACACTACCCAATGAAAATTTCTCATCTTATTTCTTTTCTCTTCATTCCTGTCGCCTTGGCTCACACAGAAGGCGACTCTTGGTCCTCGGACCGTCCAGATAGCCATGCCCCAATTGGAGTCATGGGGGACCATACCCACAAAGCCGGTGAGTTCATGCTCTCCTATCGCTATATGTTCATGCGCATGGAGGATAACTACGATGGTAGCGACTCTATCGCGAACACGAGTTTCGCGGGACCTCCCCCCGCTCCATTCCGTGTCGCTCCTATCGACATGGACATGGAGATGCACATGATAGGTGCGATGTATGCCCCTACAGATCGCCTGACCCTGATGGGCATGCTCAATCTTGTGGACCTCTCCATGAATCACAGCAATCTAGCCAACGAGATGCAGTTTCGAACTGAATCATCAGGCCTTGGGGACTCCTCTCTATCAGCACTCTACCACTTCTGGGGCGGAGAGGGACAGTATCGGAACCAGAGAGCCCACCTCGGTCTCGGTATTCTTCTGCCCACCGCTGAAGTAGATAAAAGAGATTTTATCCCCGGACCGGGAGTTACCCGGCTTCCCTATCCTATGCAACTGGGCGCGGGGAGTTGGGGAATCTCCCCCTCCCTGACCTACCTGGCACAGGAGCCCGACTGGTCCTGGGGCGGGCAAGTCAGCTCCAAGATCTACCTTGGAGATAACGGAGAAGATTATCGGCTCGGAAACAACTGGCAAGCTACCGCGTGGGCAAGTCTCCAGATTACGGAAGGGATCAGTGTCTCAGCCCGGTTGAATGGCTCTACATGGGGAAACATCAGGGGCCGCGATACGAGCCTCATGCCTCTTCCGGTTCCAACTGTTGATCCGAAACGACGCAGTGGATCCCGTCTCGATGGTTCTCTGGGAGTGAACATGCAAATTCCTGGAACCGGAGCACGTATCGCGCTTGAGGTAGGAACGCCCATCTGGCAGGACCTCGAAGGCCCTCAACTGGGAACCGAATGGTGGACAGTCCTAGGCGCCCAGTTCGCTTTCTAGGCAAGCTGGATTGAAGTCATTCACGCGGGGCCGTGGGTTTAATCCCGCGGCCCCATCTGTATCCAGATATGCTCTCCCGTCATAGCCACGCGGAAGAGCGTTATCTTCTCAAATCCGAAACGCCTTACTCAGGCCTCTGCAGCTTCAGGGTATCTCCAAATTCCCCCTGAACCGCGATAAGACGATTCCACAGTCTGGCCACTACGTCCTTCAGCGCTGGGTCGTCGCTTTTCATTAGATCGTTGGTTTCATGAGGGTCTTCCGAAACCTTGTAGAGACGCAGCATGTTGTTGGCCTTGGGATAATACATCAGCTTGTATCCATCAGCTGTGATCGACCTCTGTACTCCCAGATACGCGCCATATACATATTCCCGCTTTTTGCCGTTCCCCTCTAAATGAGGCTGAATACTCTTAAACTGAACATGGTTCGGGGTATCCGCACCCGCCCAATCCAGAGAAGTTGGAATGATATCCTGCAGATAGATTGGAGCGTCATTGGCCACACCAGCCGCTACCCCAGGCCCAGTCACCATGAACGGAACCCGGACGCTGTGGTCATACATGTTCTGCTTGCCGAAGAGACCGTGCTGCCCCACCGCCAAGCCGTGGTCAGCAGTAAAGACCACATAGGTCTCCTTCTCCTTCCCGCTGCTCTTTAACTGATCGAGAACACGTCCAATTTGCTTATCCATGTGTGTGATGATGGCATAATACTCCCGCCGGTGAACCTGGACGGAATGCCGGGTCCTCGGCATGGGGGCAAGGTTCTCATCCCGGAGCCGATGAGGATTTGCAATTTCATCACAATAGGGATACCGGGGCAGGAAGTTCCGGGGCACGATAATCTCACTGGCCGGATACTTATCGAGATACTCCTGCGGAGCCTGACGGGGGTCATGAGGGGCATTGAAAGCCAGATAAATAAAGAAAGGCCGCTCTGACTTGTCCGCATTCTGAAGAAAGCCCACCGCATCATCTGCCTGCACCTCGCTCCAATGTTTACCACCTTCCCAGAATCCTCCGATTGACTTGTCGGCGGGGTCCCACGGATCCGGCTTTCCTTCAAGTGGGCGATTGTATGCTTTTTTCACCGACCGTGGCATCCCCGGCCTGACATGCTTAGCCACATTGAAGAGCTTACCCGCATCAACCTGGACATGCCACTTACCCGACATGTATGTTCGGTAGCCCGCCTTTTCTAGCAACTGGGGCCAACACTTTCCCTGCTCTTGAAATTCACTCATTCCTTTCCGATTGGCAACTTTCTGAGCATTCCAAAGCTGGCGTCCCGTCATCAGCATATGTCGACTCGCAACACAAACTGCTCCACTCCAGGATCCCGAGTTATAAGCGTGAGTAAACGTTGTCCCTCTCTTCACCAACTGGTCTAGATGGGGAGTCTCGATCTCCTCATTACCAAGAGCTGCAATCGCATCGTACGTCATGTCATCCGCGAAAATAAAGAGGATATTGGGCTTCTCCCCCCTTGCGAAGGACAGGCTGAGAAGAACACAGATAGAGAGGAAGGGGGCGAGGGCTTTCATGGACTGAACCGGACGTATCATACTTCGTTTGCCGCAGTATTTGCCATCCCCGTGGGGGTCGGAAGCGAAATCGTGGGAGAAGCCGCTCACAGGGACTGACCCGTCCCTCCTCGCTGGTTTTCAGGGGTTTTACCCATAATTTGCGTCGTGGGTCAGGATCAATTCTGGACCCGGCCAGAGAAAACTCTCAACCTCCGCCCGCTTTGGCATGCAACGGAAGCAGCTCCTGCTGGTTCCATTCATCCACAACCACTACAGATCCATGAATACCAAACTGCTGATCCTTACCCTGAGCAGCCTGCTCGTTCTTCCTGCCCTGTCAGAGGAGCGCGACGGAGGCAAGAAACGCGGACGCGACGCTGACCCTCCGGCCCGGGCCGGTGAAAACGCTGGCAGAAGCGCTGGCAAAAATGCTGGAAAGCCTCCACGTGAGGAGCGTCGTCGCCCCGAGCTCCATGAGGGAGACCGCGAGCGCCACCATGAGGGAGACCGCGAGCGCCACCATGAGGGAGACCGCGAGCGGCACCATGAGGGAAACCACGAACGCTACCATGAGGGAGACCGCGAACGCCACCATGAGGGAGACCACGAACGCCACCATGAGGGAAACCACGAACGCCACCATGAGGGAG
>DIHT01000123.1:0-1342 GCA_002420305.1 Akkermansiaceae bacterium UBA5689
AGCCGCTACAAGTGGCCCGCTTCAGGCGGATCAAGGGGCGTTGCAGGCGATTCGGGAGTCTGGTGGTATTGTGCGCTCCACGGGAGGAGGCTGGGAAATCGAGTTTCAGAGAAAAGGGAAGGCGATGAAGTCTGATTCCCTCGTTGACGTCGCGCTTCTCGGGGAGTCGGTTCTTGCGCTGAATCTAAGAGGCACTCTAACGACAAACGGGGACCTCAAACAGGTGGGAAAGTTGCCCAAGCTCGGCCGCCTACATCTCGAAAGAACAGAGGTGGGTGATGACGGAATGGCTCATCTTGCAGGATTGAAGGATTTGAGATACTTGAACCTCTACGGGACGAAGGTTTCAGATTCAGGGCTGGTCCATCTTGCGGCCCTTGAGAATCTGGAGCGATTGTACGTCTGGGAGACCGGCGTTACCGACGAGGGGTGCGCAGCTCTCTCCCGGTCGCTGCCCAAGTTGAAAATTGTGAGGGGAGTGAACCTCGATGAGGTTGCTGCTGAGGCAGAGGCACGAGAGAAAAAGAAAGAGGAAGAGAAGAAAGAGGTGGTGCGAGTGGATCTGAAGTGGATGCCGGCAGGGACAGAGACGCCACCAAGATCGAAAGGCGGGGGCACGCTCAGCAGTATCAGCATTATCAACTCGAGGGAGGAGCCGGTGAAGCTCTACTGGGTGGAATATGGGGGTGGACTGAAATATTATGCTGAGATTTCGGCTGGAGACACTCTCACCCGGGGGAGTTTTTCGAAGGCAACTTGGCTGATTACCGATTTGAATGAAGAACCATTGGGGTATTTTACTGCTACCGTGGAGCCTTCACAGGTCAAGGTGCCGCAGTAGAGTTTGCAGAGGAACGGGGGATGACAGGTGCTTGATTGCACTTCGAACGAGACCATCTATCCTGGGCTCGCAGGCGTTTTTAATTTTCAGGCAATCTGGATGCTGTTGACGGAGTTGTTCTCGTGATGGCTCTCGGACATTCCTCAAATTCCTTCTCCAAGATATAGCGATGAAGCAGTTCAATTTCCTTCTCCTCGCCGTGGCATTGAGTATGCCGGCTGCAGGGGAGCCGCGTCTCAGCTCGTGGTTCACTGAATTGTCGGGGCGTTATGCGAGGATCTATCCCGATAACCCGGCGATGGTTGCGGGAGCTTCAATTACGACATGGTCAAGAGGGCAGGGGAACCAGTTGCAGCCGGTTTATGCAGGGGTGACCGAAATCTCATCGACTGCGACAGATGTTTATATTCGCACGTCGAATCTTGGATTTCACGTGATGGGGCCGTGGTATTTGGAGAATGGCAACCTGTTCCCCAATTACCCGGCGAATCGGGCCGAGAT
>DIHT01000123.1:1729-2731 GCA_002420305.1 Akkermansiaceae bacterium UBA5689
ATTGGTTACATGGTCGATGGGATTGCTCTTTTTGACTCCCGGGACGCATTCTCCTACGACACCTCGCAGGAGGTGGATGATGGTCCTCGTGCCCTAGCCCAGGTGCAGGGAGACGGGGTGTGGAACCGAGATGCTTACGTGAATGAGGGGGTGACCTTTGACAGAGCCCTTGCTCATCAAGCTGGTTCGAATCATCACTATCATGCCAACGCCCCGGCGATCCGTCATTTCCTGAGCGACTCGGTTGATTACGACCCCGCGACCAATTCCTATACTGAACGTCCAACGGGAAGACATTCGCCGATCATTGGGTGGTTTCGAGATGGCCTGCCGCTCTACGGGCCCTACGGCTATTCCTCACCGATAAGGCCGGATTCCGGTATCCGCAGGATGGTTTCTGGCTACCAGCGAAGGGATGGGAGTAATGGTTCTGTGGATCTCGCAAATATCACTGGAAATCTGCCTTCCGGGATTCCGACAGGGCGAACGTCTCTGCCCAGATGGGTCTTTCGAAATTCTGGCCGCAACTTGAGATTGAGCGCAGCTGATTATGGGCCTCCAGCTTCCCCCGAATTTCCCATTGGACATTATCTGGAGGATTATGCCTACAAAGGTGACTTGGGCTTCAGCTTGTATAATGGCGCGGAGGATTTCGACCCTGATCGGCACCATGACCTCAACGAATACAACGTTCGTTATTGTGTCACCCCGGATTTTCCCGACGGAACGTGGGCCTACTTTACTAACATCAGCCCAGATGGTTCTCCCCTCTTTCCATACAATATTGGGCGGTATTACTTTGGTTCCCCTACGGGAAGTTCTCCCGCCGCAGTTCCTGCCGATGCGGTCCTTCATTTTGTGGGTGGACCAAGGGTAGGCCCGGTTATTGATAGAGTTGATAGGGTGGGAGCCGGGACGGTCGCTCTGGAATGGTCAGTTGCGGAGGGCGGTCGCTATGTCATCGAGTCAACACCCTCGCTCGCGGTGGGCTCATGGGTCGCG
>DIHT01000119.1:0-731 GCA_002420305.1 Akkermansiaceae bacterium UBA5689
CCCTCCGGAACAGGTGATTTTCGAGGAGCAATAAAAGACCAGTGTTCCTCGTAGACCGCTCCCTGAAGGATCCATTCTTTCAAGAGGTCTTTTTCAGCAGCGGAAAGCTTCTTGTGGGAGTCGGGGGGCGGCATGACCTCGTCTGGATCCTGAGAAAGAATCCGGATCCATGCCTCACTGTTGTCGAGATCGCCGGGTATGATAGCCTGTGCGCCGTTACGCTCTCCGAGAGCACCTTCATGGGTGTCGAGTCGCAGTTTTGCCTTTCTGGTGTTGGCATCCGGGCCGTGACAGGCAAAGCATTTATCAGCGAGGATCGGTCTGATATCCCGGGTAAAATCGGGCGCGCCAAAGGCGGCCCCGGTGAGAAGAATCGCGCTCGCGAACTTGGCGATGATGGGTCGGCTCACCCCTGAAATTTATCAGAGCTTCTTTCTGGGTAAAGAGGGGACTGCTCAGAATCGCAACAGGGTATGATGTCCCTCGATAAGAGTAGGCCCAACCAGTTACAGCTTCCCGGCGAGAGTTCGGAGATAGTCCGTTAGCTCTTTAGAAATGTCCCCGTGGGTCAGGCCGAGTTCGATGTTCGTTTTGATGAAGTCGAGTTTGTTGCCGATATCGTAGCGCTTTCCGGTGAAGCGGAAGCCAAACATCTCATGATCTTTCATCATTGTTGCCATGGCATCGGTCAGCTGGATCTCATTGTTTTTTCCCCGGGGGGTCTCCGAGAG
>DIHT01000119.1:1114-8573 GCA_002420305.1 Akkermansiaceae bacterium UBA5689
TCCTCGGGCGATGGTTTCTCGACGAGTTGATTGAGAGCGAGGATATTGTCGGAAACCTTGGTTCCTCCTGCGATGCCGTAGCGGGAAACTTTTTCCCGGTCGACTTCTTCGAGGGCGACCACGGAGGCATTCTTCGCTTCATGGATTTCCATCATCTGCTGAAGGATCGGCTGTGAGGTATCACTTTCTCTCAAGATGGTGTCGCCAAGGAGAAGGGCAAACGGGTCGGAGCCAACAAAGGTTCTGCCATGAGACACAGCGTCTCCCAGGCCGTTGAGCTCTTTCTGCCAGACGAAGTGGATGTTCGCCATTTCCGAAATACGGCGAACCTTCTCAAGAAGAGGAAACTGCCCGTTCTCCTCGAGACGTTTTTCGACTTCCTTGGAGCTGTAGAAATGCTCTTCGAGGGCACGTTTTCCCTGTCCAATAACCATGAGGATATCGGTAATTCCACTTTCTACACATTCCTCTACGACATACTGAATCGTTGGCGTGTCGACCACCGGAAGCATTTCCTTTGGGACGGCCTTTGTCGCGGGGAGGAACCGGGTGCCGAAACCAGCGGCAGGGATGACGGCTTTCGAGACAGGCATGGATCAAGAGTGGAAAGTGTGGAGTCCTCGTGGACGACCTGTAGCAATATTGGAAAGCGGCATGAACGGAGAGGCAAGGAGGAACTGTGAAGGTCTTAGTGGTCCAACTGTGAAGAACGCTTAGAATTCTTGGGGGGTGATGATGGGTTTGAGAACCTTGACCCCGAGCGGGGTAAGCTTGGAGAGGATCCGCTCGAACATTTTCTCTCCGTCGTAGACCCCGACGATGGCGCCTCCGGAGCCCGTGAATTTGGCAGAGGCCCCCGCGGCGCGAGCGGCCTCAATCATGGCCAGGTTCCCCTGCGAGAGGTGGTAGACCGACTTCCGCAAATCGAAATTACGGTTGAGGAGTGGTCCAATCTCCAGCCCTTTGTCCTGAGACAGAAGGTCACGGCATTGTTGGGCGAGGCCGGCCCACTCTTCCATGGCGTCGATGATGTCCGGCTCCCCGCGTGCGAAGCGACCTTGGATATCGTTGTGGAAAATCTCGGTATTTTCAGAGAGCTGAGGGCTGTAGGCGATATACAGAGGGGGCAGGCTGGAGGGCTCGAGTTCTTCATAGGCGCCATGGCCCATTTCCTCGAAGTGCTGCTGTGCAAAGTCCATGAAGACGAGGCCTTCGTAGGCCTGCACGACCCGGTCTTGGAGGCCTGCGGGAATATGGAGCTCCTCGGTCTCAACAGAGAGGACCAGATTAGCAAGAACTGGGTTCGCGATCCTGACCTCATAAAATTTCATCAGGGCTCGGAAGCAGGCCGTAATGATGGCACTTGAGCCGGCCATGCCAACATGGGGAGGAATATCACTTCTGTAACGGATCGTGAAATTTCGATCGTGCAGGGGCAATGCGTTCTGTGTGCAGTGCTCGTGGAAGCGCTTCACCGAGGCCTTAAGCAGTCGGAGGCCCCCATAGTAGCCAAATCTTCTGGTGTCCTGCACCAGATCATCGAGACTCCCGAAGGCCATTTCGTCTCGTCTCGCAGGCTGGATTTCCAGCTCGGGAGATTGCCATAAGGTGACTGAGGCCGAGAAGTTGCGGACGATAAAGGAAATTGTTTTTCCGTGATACCCGTCCGACGGATTCCCGATAAGCCCCGCACGGGGGTAGGACGTGGTTTGAATGACCATGAACAGGAGGGATCTACATCGTAGGGCGGACATTTGGAATCGCGAAAATTATTGGTTTTTTCGCAGGCGCTCTCCATGGCAAGAGAAGGTATGAACCAAATGCTGCAATGGCAGGACAAACCCCTGATCGGGGTAGTGCACCTCAAACCCCTTCCGGGGGCTCCCCGTTTTGAGGGATCGATGAACGAGGTCTGTGCGGCCGCCGTTGCCGATGCGCGAGCCTACGAGGAGGGTGGAGCCCAGGCCATCATGATTGAGAATTTCGGGGACCTTCCCTTTGGGAGGCATTCAGTGGCTCCGGAGACCGTGGCCTCCATGGCGGTAGCGGCACAATCCATCAGAGAGGCGGGGTGTCAGCTTCCCTTCGGATTCAATGTTCTTCGTAATGACGTCTCTTCGGGTCTTGGCCTGGCCGCTTCCTGCGAGGGGGCGTTCGTCAGGGTCAATGTGCATACGGGGGCCGTGGAGGCGGATCAGGGAATCATTCAGGGCGAGGCTCATGATACCATACGGAAAAGGGCGGGATTATGTCCGGGGGTTGGGATCTGGGCAGACGTTCTCGTTAAGCATGCAGTTCCGATCGGGGACCTTGGAATCGAAGAGGCCGCGCGGGATACGTTTCAACGTGGTCTTGCAGATGCGCTCATCGTATCGGGAGTTGCTACTGGTGAGCCCACCGGAGTAGAGGATCTCCGTAAGGTCAAGGGGGCCTGTCCGGATGCGCCTCTGCTTGTGGGTAGCGGGGCCCGAGTGAGTAATGCAAGGGATCTACTTGAATATGCCGATGGTTTGATTGTGGCATCCTCTCTCAAGCTGGATGGGATTCTCAGTAACCCGGTTGATGTCGATCGGGTCCGTGAATTGAGAGCAATAATGGACTGAGCCCCCGGGATCCTGAGTGGGTGCTTGGGATGCGGTTACTCAATCTACAGGAAAAGCCCGGGCGTTCGACCTGAGGGAAAGTTCCTCTGGACTGTAGAGCGCTGATGGACCGGTGCTTCCGATACCCGGGACAGAGATGGCAGACTGGGCAGGAGACAGGCGAACGACGGAAAGGCCGAGAGAAGCACTCACGGTGAGGAAGAGAGCCGCTGCGACGACAAAGGGGTGGCCTTTGCTGCGGCAGCGCACCACTCGTTCGATACGGGCTCGAAGCGGGGCTCGTCCAGCCATCGCCATTGCTGAGGCAGGAAGAGCTGAGGCCTCTGCGATGTCACAAAGTGCACTCGCGTAGCTACCAGGGTTGGTCCCTGAGGCAATCACTCTGGCATCGCAGGCGAATTCACACTGGGTGACAAGTTTGCTGCGCAACCACCATACAAGTGGGTTGAACCAGTAGACGACACAGGCGCACCGTGCGGCAAGATTGGTCCATAGGTCGTGGCGGGCAACGTGACCGAGCTCGTGCATGAGCACCATTCGAAGAGTATCTCGCTCCCATCGATGGCAACACTCCGGGAGATAGATCACGGGACGGAAAAGCCCAGCCACGAAGGGTGTAAGAGCCTGTGGATGAACATGGATTCGAACTCGACGGCGGAGGCCTAATTGTGAGCTGCATTCCCCGAGAACCTGGGCAATGACAGGATCTTTCGAGGGAGCTGATTCGGCCCTGAATTGGCGAAGACCTCCCCAGTCCACCAGTATTCTCAGGGCAAAGAAGATCATTCCTCCGGCCCAGACCAGTGCGATGAAATGGATTGTCGGCGAGGAGGCGGCAGGCGAATCCGATAGCGGCAAGGCCGACATCTCAAGAGTGACTTTCGGGAGTAAGGTGAGGAGTGGCAGGGCAAGGAGGGTCATCAGGCTCCCGAGGGTAAGGAGGGGAGACTCTGCAGGGTCTCTGCGACCTGCGATCCAGACTATCACGCCCGCAAGGAGTGAGAGAGCTGCGCTGCTGAGAAGAAGAGACATTGTGGTGGGCTGAGTTATGAACGCCGCAGGAGGCTTACTTCTTCCGGATTAATTCCCGGATACTGTCGATTTCACTCTTGCTGAGCTGCTGGTCGCGCGGATCGAGGAGAGCCGCCACGAGGTTTTCGGGCTTTCCTTCAAAAAATGTACGAAGGAGGCTATCCAAAGCGGTCCGCTTTGCTTTCTTGGGTGACTTTGCACGGTAGACGTAACGCCTTCCCTCTTTCAGGTGGCTCACCATGTCCTTGCCCTCAAGGGTAGCCAGAAGGGCTCGCACGGCAGAGTAGGATGGAGGGTCTGGAAGGTTTTCCTGCACTTCCTTGGCGGTGCCCTGCTCCAGTCGGTAAAGGATTTCAAGAATCTGACGCTCGCGCCGCGAGACTTGGCCCTTTTCCAGACGATTCATGGGGGAACCCTAGACGAGTGCTATAAAACCCGCAATAGTTAATGTTGGAAAAGCAGCATAAAATAATTGACGGCCACCCTCAATTGCTGTTTTTCTAGCATCGATGAAGGTGAAAGAGTTCAGTGTGCGTAACGGGGTGAGGGGTCTTCTCTTAGCACTGGGCGTGGGGCTACCAATTTTTCTGAACAGCTGCGCGAATACCGATTCGATGCCGCGCGGAACTGCTTCAGGAGAGGTGTCCCGCACTCTGCCAATTGGGGATTCGTCGAGCCCGCGTTCGCTGAGTGCCCCGGGGGATAATGCCCTTGCTGCTTCGCCGGAATATTTTCGCAAGCCAAGCCCGCGACCGGGCTATGCGACCGCATGGGGGCCCTCTCTCTCCTCGCGTATGACGTATTCGAGTTTCCGGCGATCCAATGATACTCCGCATGGGGGCATCGCGAGCGTCTACTATAACGATAAGGAGGGAGTCGCTGAGATGACTGGGCGCGACTACTACATTTCGACTGGTCGCAAGCGAGCTGCCAATGGGCTGGTGGAATGGGGTATGCGGAGCGGATTTGGTATCCTTCGAAGTTATCATTCGAAGGGAAAGCGTTACGTAGTGGGACGCCGAAATGCGAAATATTCTATTTCTCTGAAGAATAATTCTCGCTCCCGCCTTGAGGTCGTCGTGAGTGTGGATGGGCTCGACGTGGTAGATGGAAAGCCCGCGAGCTTGCGCAAGCGCGGCTACATTCTGGCTCCGGAACAGACCGTTGAGATCAGGGGATGGCGATCCAGTGAGGAGGAAGTAGCTTCCTTCATGTTTTCCCCGGTAGTGGGCTCCTACTCCCATCTCAAACACGGGGAGACGCGGAATATCGGGGTGGTAGGACTCGCGGTGTTTACCGAGAAGGGAATCGACCCATGGAGTGGGCGATCCGCCGATGGGCCTCGCCGGTTTTCGGCCTCACCTTTTGCGGAATCCCCTCTTCGACGGGCACGCTAACGACTAGCGTGAAGACATGCCGACTGGCAAAGGATCGAAACCTTCTCAGGGCTAGACGACTCCAGGTGAGGTCCCTGGTCTTGTCTCAGGCACCGGATCGTTCTTTGTATCATAAATTTCAAATCCGCATCGTTGATAATTGGCCAGAGCCCTGGGGTGATCCTGTTCGCAGGTGTGTAACCAGACATGATCTACTGCTCCAATAGTCCAGGAGTAGCGCACTACCAGCTCGAGAGACGGTCCTCCCAGGCCTTTTCCGATAGAGGAGGCGAGGAGGCCAAAGCTGAGAATTTCTACGTCCCCGTCGCGATTGATTAATTCCCCATAGCCGATTTCGTTCTCATCGAGAACTACCACTACGGTGGTTATGGGGTTGGATTTAAGAAAATCGTTCCAGTGTCGTGTGCTCCACGCGGCACATGCATTCCAGTTCCATTCCTTGCCGACCTCTCGGTAAAAACGTTGATTCACTGCCCCATCGGGGGGATCAATGATACGTAAGCACAGGCCTGCTCGGGGAGCGACCGGGACGAGATCGTCCGGTGAGTTCATTTGGAGATAATAAGTCCTCACAAGGCGCGAGAATGATTGGAATTTCGCGGGATTACGAGTCCCGGGAATGAGATGAAAGTGGGTTTTCTTCCCTGGCCGGGGGGCTTTTTGACTTTAGGCTTCCAGTTTCCGGTGAGTGCGGTCTACCGTGGTGGTCCACTTCCCGGGTGATCGCGGGGTTTTCGTTTCGATGAGGGCCTCGAGGAAAGTCCGGACACTACAGGGTGGCGCGCCTTGCGAAAGCGAGGGACGGGTCGGCGAAAGCCGGTTCGGACGGAAAGTGCAGCAGAAAAAATACCGCTTCCTGCCTCGGCAGGGAGTAAGGGTGAAAAGGTGGGGTAAGAGCCCACCGCTCCAAGGGCAACTGAGGAGGCATGGCAAACCCCGCGTAGTGCAAGACAGAACAGGGGAAGGGTTACCCGCCCGCAGTATCCCCGGGTAATAGTCGCATCCTGCTTCGGCAGGATCCGTCCAAGGTAACGCGGGCGGAAGAGAAATGATTGCCACCCTGTGTCGGCCAAAGGTTCGACACGGGAGACAGAATCCGGCTTACAGGGGAGTGGACTGCCTGCGATTCGACAAGGAAATGGTGATGGCTTTGGCTCGGAGGCTGCGCTGGTCGTATTTCAGATCCGTATTGCACCAATATGCTATCGGATTTAAGAGGAGGTGTGCCTGAATTGGCTGAGACTTTGTTCAAGTCCCGGGACCTCCCGGAGCGTCTTGGGCCCATGACCGTGAAGGAGTTGCGGCAAGGGCTCCGTCGGGGTATTTTTATCTACCCTTTTATTGGGATTCACCTACTCGCAGTCGTCGCCGTCGCGACTGAATTTCAGATGCAGGAGGTCGAAACCTTCACCGAGTATGCCGGGCTTCTTAATCTCCGGCTCTTTTTTCCCGGGGACATGTTCTCAGGGGTCTTCTGGCTGGTGGCCGGCGTGGTGTGTCTTCTATTGATGCCTCTGGGTGGCCTTGCACTGATGGGGCAGGAGCTCGATGAGGGGAACCATGAGCTTCTACTCATGACGCCGCTCTCACGTTGGAAGGTGGTGCGTGGAAAGTTTTTTGCGCTCTGGGGCCTCTGCCTTCTCACAGCCTCCACCCTCTTACCCTATCTTATCGTTCGTTATCTTATCGGAGGTATTGATGTCTGGCGCAACGTGATCATGGCTCTGACCGTCGTTCTGTTTTCTGCGATGATGTCTGCGGGGGCAATCGGGGCGTCCTCCTTCAAAAAAATTTCACTGCGTATTCTCACGTTGCTCCTGTTCACGGGTTCCATGTTAATCTCCCTTTTGATTGTAGAAACGGGAGCAGCACTTATCACCAAGAAAGCGGGGGTGGTATTTAACCTCAATGGACTTTCCGTCGCTTTTTGCTACATCATTCTTGGTCTGGCCCTGGCACGCTCACGGATCCGGCTTGTCGTGCATCACTATGAAGTCAAACCCAGCTGGATGATTTTTGGTACTCTGCTCCTCACGCCTGTGGTCGTTCTGATGGCGACGCCGATGACAGTGGGTTGGGCAGGGGGATTGGCTTTAATCGGGATGGGCCTGGTGGGATTTTTCGCTGACCGCAGTCCTAAGGCCCCCAAGTGGGTTGAAGCGCCCATGGCATCAATTCCCGTGGTCTCGCCCGGTCGAGTGAAGGGCGAGCCTCCTCCTTTCCCGGGGGCTTCGGTCCAAACTGGGCCGGAGAAGCGAGACTCCGNNCACGGGTTCCATGTTAATCTCCCTGTATATCGTAGAAACCGGAGCAGCACTTCAGACCAAGACGGCAGGGGTGGTGTTTAACCTCAATGGGCTTTCTGTCGCTTTCTGCTACATCATTCTGGGGCTGGCCCTGGCCCGCTCACGGATCCGGCTTGTCGTG
>DIHT01000119.1:8921-10703 GCA_002420305.1 Akkermansiaceae bacterium UBA5689
GGTTTGAGAATCGATTTCCAGTGAGAGGGGGTGTAAGTTAACGTCCTTACAAGTGCCACCTTCAGAACAGAATGAAAAGCAAGGCTTGGAAAGTCCGGGGCCGGATCGCCGTAGCTGGCGCTCGTTCTGGAGCCTAATGGGTCTCCAGTCCCAGAATGCATTCAATGACAAGGCCCTGCAGTTCACTTTGTTGCCAATGGGAATCTGGTTGGCTGCCGGAGCTGGATGGGGAAATTACCTGCAGCACATTCTCGCCCTGCTGATTCTTTTGCCGTTCATTCTCTTGGGGCCGCTGGCGGGATGGGCCTCCGATACCTTTTCCAAGACCAGGATCATCCGCCTCGCGTCCTGGATACAACTGGGAGTATTCGCGGTCGTTTTCTACTGCTTCAAGACCGAGTTCTTTCCGCTTGCGGTGGCCTGTTTCTTCTTTCTTGCGATACAGTCCACGATTCTAAGTCCAGCCAAGAGCGGGATTATCAAGGATCTGGTCGGGTCCTCGCGCCTCGGATTTGCGAGTGGGATCATGCAGATGTTTACCATCGTTGCTATCCTGACAGGGCAGATCGTTATCGGGTTCTGGTACACGGGGCGGGAGGCGCGTCTGGGAGACGGTTGGCAAGCGGGCTTTCTACCGATTATTATCATCGGTTGCGGAGCGGTGGTAACGCTGATCATGGCGTATTCGATCCATGTGATTCCGGCACAGTCGAAACGTCCCTTCACCAAGGGGCTTCTCATTTCTCACTTTGGGCAACTTGGACAGCTCCTTAAATCGAGGCCACTTCGGCTCACGGCACTTGGCATTGCCTATTTCTGGGCATTTGGCGCCTTCGTGCAAATGGTCTCGGTGACAATTTCCAAGGATCTTTATGACGGAGATTCTTACTTTGCCACCTCACAGTCGTGGATGATGTGTGCGGCAGGGGGAGGGATCGCATTAGGAAGTATCCTGGGAGCCATGATCAATAAGCGGCACATCGAATTGGGGCTCAATCCGCTGGGAGGAATTATCATGATGGCTGCGAGCATTGGGGTAGCGTTTACCGTCCCGGAGTCGGCCTTGTTTTATATGGCGCTTGCTGGGACTGGCTTTGGAGCGGCCTTTTTCTTTGTTCCCATCAACGCCTTCCTGCAGGATGAATGCGACCCCGACCAAAGAGGAAATATCTTGGCGGGTTCTGCGCTTCTGAACTGCCTTGCCATGGCAGGCGCGGTGATATTGCAGGCTGTGCTGGTCAAGGCCGGGCTGACACCGAAGGTCCAGTTTCTCCTTGCCGCCGCCGTTTCGGTCGGAGTGACTTTTTACGTCATGCGGTTGCTCCCGCGGGCCTTCGTGAAGATGCTCGCGTTCAGCGCCCTGCGGGCCTTCTACCGGATCGAGACTATTCACCCTGAAAGAATGCCTGAAAAAGGGGGCGTTCTGCTGACCCCGAATCATGTCAGCTACCTTGACGCCTTGATTCTCACTGCTGCCAGCCCACGGCCGGTACGATTCCTGATGGTGAGCGACTATTTTGAAAAACCCGTGGTGGGGAAGGTCGCCAAGCTCTTTGACACCGTGCCGATTTCAAGTAAACGCGCCAAGGATGCGATTCAAGTCGCAGCGGCGGCGGTAAAGGAGGGGACCGTGGTCTGCATTTTCCCGGAGGGGGAGTTGTCTCGCAGCGGGTTCATGGGAGAATTCAAGCGGGGAATGGAACTGATCGCCCGCAAGGCGGATTGTCTTATTCAGCCGGTGTATCTTGATGGTCTCTGGAAATCCATTTTCTCTGCTGAGCG
>DIHT01000057.1 GCA_002420305.1 Akkermansiaceae bacterium UBA5689
GCTGGCTATGGGTATTGATCCTAAAACCGGGTTTCCTTGGTTCTGATCTCCACCGCTGCATATATAGTAAACTATATACGGTGGTGGTGGAACACACACCACCCACGCTCCCGCTTCGCTCCACGTGGTTGGTGGTGCTCTTATGTTCCCGGCTCTGGTGGCGGGATCTTCCGATACAAATAAGAAGTGCCTTTCTTCTTCCTTTCCACCCATTCACTACAGGATTGAAGCCTTCTTCTTGCAGTGTCCTTGTGTATTCCAAGGTTCACCGCAATTTCTACGTCCCTAAACCAGCCAAGAGGCAGCTTTTTGACAAATTCCCGCAAGCCTTTGTCCTTTGCGGCCGCTTTTCTCTCCTCTCGCTCCTCCTCGCTTACCCTAGCGAACGCGTAGCCACGAAATTCAATGCAGAATGGATCGCATGGGGCCTCCATTCGCAAATCTGCCTGTATCTCGATCAGCCCAGCGGAGGAGTTGAGCGTAATAATCGTATCAGGAGCGGCCACTTTAGCCATGGAGCCGCTTACTCGCTTCTTACCTTGCCCTTCACCCTTGTTGAAATGATCAACGAGAAGCACCGCCGCCCCGGTTTGATCGGCCACGCTTTGGAGCTTTGCCATAAGGGGGCGCACAACCTCTGCCGCGTTGCCGTCTCCTCCCGCCATGATTGGTTGCAAGCAGTCAATCAACATGACGTCCCCAGGATTGCAGCACGCGACAACCTGATCGCAAATGTAGGCCAACCAATCTCGGCTGCTCGTCATAAGGGGCCGATAGCATTCGAGGCTTACTCGTCCCTTATCAAATAAAACCGGCCTATCCTCCCATTCACATTCTCCTGCTAAGGCTACCCAGCGCGACATAAGCGCGGCTCTGGGCATTTCAAAATCCATGAGGAAGACGCGCCTTTGCTCACCAGTGCTTGGCTTAAGCATAGGCTTCGCGAGGTATGGCTCACAGAGAATTGCGTGCTGTAGCAGGCTCAAGGCGAACCAACTTTTTTTAGCCTTAGACTCTCCGGCAATTAGCGTGAGCGTTCCTTCTCGAATGAATCCTTTCCAGACGGAATGAGGAAGCAGACTTGGGGCCTTATCTTGCGTGACGTTCTCATATTCGGATAAGTTTACCCGAGCAGCGTCGGCTATGGATTTCTGGGGCCGCTCTAGGGCTTCTAGTTGCTTTGCCAGGGCTGTGATCTCTCCCGGGCTGGACGATTTTTGGATCTTATCCATCACCGCGGCGGTATCGTACCGCTGCTTTACTTCCCCCATGCGGCGCAGAAGGGTTTTGAAGTCTGCATCCTCACGCAATCCAGCTCGGGGCCACGCCGATACCTCGATCCACCGCATGGTTACCGAGTGCTGCAACCCAAAGCGATCCTGTAAATCTGCTGTGATCTCCTGATCGTTGACGCCTGTATGGCCCCCTAGGAGGGCCACACAAGCGCCGTAAATCTCTCGTGCTGTCTCGTCTCGGAAATCCCGTTGCGAGAAGCTGTAGCGCACCTGAGGGAGCCGCTTATTGGGCTGCTCAAGAGCAGAGAGAAGGAGGTTTAACTCTGCTGTCTGGTAGTCAGACATTGGACGCAGCTTCGTTCTCTTCGCTGAGAAACGCACTACAATCAATGAAGCGGACCCCTTCAATTTTCATGCTGCGAATCCGCCCATTGCTTATCCAGCGGTAAAGGGTGGCGTTCGATACCTGGAATATCCTGATCGCGTCTTTCGGGCGCTTCCAGACCGGCTGTCTTGTGTCGTTAAGTAATGACATACCGGCCATGATAGCCGCTGACAGAAAGACTCAACTAAACGACATCGAAATTTTAGGCATGTCGTTTACTTGTAAATAGAAAAAGCACAACGCCCGTCTAATTCTAAACCGGCCTGCTTAGCCAGTATTTCGTAGGCTCGTTGAACAGTTTTAATCGGAATGCTGATTTCAGCTGAGACCTCCTTCGTTCTCGGTATTTCTCCACTTTCGCGAGCCACTCGTCCTACCTCCCGCCAGACTCTATATTGCTTTGAAAACAAATCTGATCTCCTAGAAATTCTTGGCAGTTTCGGATCTGCCGCAGCTCGCCCCAACTTTTCCAACCACGAGAAATCAGATTCTAGCAACTTCTGTTTGAACCGTTCGGCCAGCCATTCTACTGCGCTTTCCTTCGGGGGTGATTCCCCTTCTGATTTACGGCCATACGTTGCCATCCACAGCAAAAAGCGTGGGTCGTCCTCCCAGTTCCACCACTCCCGGCTGCAAAGTATATCAACTGCCTTGATAACTTTTTCTACAACCTCACTCGGTTTACCATTTCTAGCTGGCATTAAATTATGAGTAAAATCGCTAGTATTACCATTATAGCCAGTAGCAGGCTGATACCGATTGATCGCTAATTGATAAAGCCGAGGGCCCCTACAACTTGTTCCGGTCGGAGACTCTTCATGCCGTGATAAAGATCTTTATCACAATAAACACTAGCAGACTTAAACCTATTACTTGCCATGTGATAGAACCACGGGCCTTTACAACTGTGTACTTAAACTCCTCAAATCCCTCTTTAAGCTCCTCAAATCCCTCTTCTATTTCCCGTTCTATTTCTTTCCTCAGTGCGCTGGGCTGAGGGTTAGCCATTTCTTTTCCCTCTTCTTTGAGAGGCAGAGGCAGAGGCGGAGGTTCTATTTGTTTTTTGAGGGCATCGGGCTGAGGGTTAGCCTTTTCTCTTCTCGCTTCTTTGAGATGCAGAGGCGGAGGCTCCTCTCTAGCAGGCTTGGCTTGGCGATATACCTCCTCTTGAAAACGCTTCTTCATGCTGCCACCTCCAGTTTCCTACTGACTGTATCTGGACCCAAAGAAAACCATTTCTTGCTCTCTGCCTTTCGCCGTCCGGCATCATGGTAATGATTTTTTACCACCCGCTCACTGTTACCCATTTCCAAAGCGACCTTCCCAACATGGTCGGTTTCGAGAACGCGGTAGGTTCCATACGAATGCCTCAAAGCATTACGTTTCCATTTAGCTTGAAGAGCATCCGTTATGAGGTCGATAACGCTCTTCCCTCCCCTACTCTTCACTCCCTTCCAAGGAACGACACAGTTACAGACTGGACCAGTCCTGTTCTTGGTTTCCTTCAACCACCCCGCAAGCGGCTCTGATACTGGGACCGTGCGTTTTTCGGCGGTCTTCGAGACCGCAGCCGGAACAATAATGCGAGGCTCTTTTCCGGTCAGAATAATATCCTCCCATTCCAGAACCCTCTTCCGGTTGGCCGGATCTTTCTCGTTTGGGAACAGCTCCAAGGTCCGAATTCCGGCAAAGGCAGATAGCGCTATCCAAGGAACATAGGGATGAGGGACGGCCTTTAACATTTTCTCCAGCTCCCCTGCTGTCCAGGTCTCAATCACCTGGCTCCGCTTTTGCTTTTGAACTGATGGAAAGTCTGTCCGCTCCGCTGCCGTCTGCATATCCTGTGGAAGAAGGCCCTTGTCCCTCGCCCATCGCCAAAGCGTTACAATACTGGCACGCTTGTTCCTCCTGGTGCGAGGGTTGTCCGCTACCTTTCTCAGCCATGCGTCAATTTCGGTGGTCGTGACGCTAGCTATCTTACGCTTTCCAAATTTGCGTCCAAACTGAGCGAGCTGAGTTCGGAGCGTGCGCTGATTATCCGTAGAGGTATCCTTTTTGCTCTCCAAGAGCCTCGAGGCAGCCTCCTGAACCGTTACTGACTCATAAGTTTGAACGGACTCCAGATCCGACATGGTAATCCCTTTTTCACGGATCACCTGCACCAAGCGAAGCTCGTCCGCTGTCAGCGTCTCTGCTGCTGGTACATTTCCGGAAAGACGCTTGGCTTGCTTCCTCAGCCTGCGCTTTAATGTTTCGACATCCTTATTCTGAATTCTTTTTTCGCGCCTATCCTCTGTCCACTTAGCCTCGTACGTCCCTTTTGACTTTAAGTAATAGACACTAATACTAATGGGACCCGACTTAACCGTTGCAACAGCACCTGCCTTCACCCTAAAACCCTAACAAGTCTACCAAAGTCTACCAACTCTTACCTTTTCATATTTTCTCACCTTCACAAAGAGAAGTCACTTTAAGGCTATAATTATTGGTTAAAATGAAACATGAGACTTTATTAGAGGAATTGAGATGCTCTCAGATAGCAAATTCAATTCCCTCCCTCTCCGCCAATTTTACTCCTGTTTTATTGCGGTAGAAAAACTGAGGCACCAATGAACTTCTACGCAATCAACGCACTTTGGCTGGTAGCGCTTCTTTCCTCTGGCTCGTGTAGCTCACCACCCCATTCCGTAGTCGAGGATAGAGCTACCCGCTCAGCGCGGGAATTCATGAGCGCTGAATCCTACCAAAAGCGCATGAGTGAAATCGAGGCTGCTCATAGGTTCTGGGAGAGTGACCCTGAGTCCTACGATACGCGGATGAATGAAATTGAGAGCGCACGTGCCCTGCGTCTAAACTCTGTGTATTCCGACTAAGCGTCTTGTTGTTCCCCAAGCCCTCAGCTTGCGGTTCAATCATCTGGACGGCGAGGAGGTCCTTCACGACCTTGCCCTCAAGATGATTGCCTTCCTCTGTGTTGACCCAGAACTTGCCAGCGATATCCGACGCTCAGATCTGGCTTTCGACCTCCATCTTAAGGATCGCCTACTTGCGAAACCAATCGTTCATCGAAACTTCCCGAACCCAGCCCAATCCCCATATAATCCAGAGAATCAGACCGCTGTCTCGGAGTGGCACGCAGTCTGCTCCTCCGAACAGACTGCTCCACAAGCACCTATGTATCCACGTTCCTCTCCGCGGCTTTTGCAAGCAACTCTGGCAATTATCTCCGCGTCTGTGGTCCTTTCCACCGGTCTTACCTCTGCCCAACTCCTCTCTGCTATTCCAAACACCTTGCCTTTACCCGCTAGTGTAGACTTCGGCAGGGCCGCTGACCTCGACGGTGACGGAGATTTTGACTTTACGATTATGAAATTGCTCAGGGCCAGTCAATCGGCTGTAACTCCAACAGCAGCCGTGACAATGCGCCTCCGGTCATGACCTCGACGCCTGTCGCTGGAGTGGCACCCTCCACGGGATGGGTGAACACCGACGGGGGAGGTGATGCCACAGGGCAGATTCCGGAATCCTTCTCGTCAACTTCAAGCGGACCACTCGATTTTTTTCATAATGTCTTGTCCCGATGTTCGTGGTCACCACACTACGGGAACTTAAAAGTCCGATGAAAATTCAATACTTAAAAGGGGCGGCTCTCGCCCTCGTCTTTCCTGTTGGCCTTCACGCGGAGTCGGTAGGGATCAATTTTAACAGTAATCGCGATCTGTCTGCCGAGATATTGCCTGACGAGGTGGCGGGCCACCCTGATGTGGCGCAGATCAACTGGAATAACACGAACGGCGCAGCAAGCGGAAATGAGTCCAATCTTATCGGTGTCACCCCAGGCACAGTAATTGACAGCAATGGCTTGGCCACCGGCATGACTTTGGAATGGGGATCTAATACCACATGGACCACAAACAATGGGACGTCCTCCGGAGATAATAAGCTGATGAACGGCTATATCGATAATACTGATATTGTCAGCGGAAGCACATTTGTTCGAGTGAGGAATATCCCATATGCGTCATACGATGTGTATCTTTACTTCGGGAGTGCTGGGAATGGGCGAACGGGCTCTATTACAGTTCCGGTTGCTGCGCGGGTTTTGTCCTACAGCACTAATTCCCAGCAGGCCGGAGGCTTCCCGGGAGCCTATCTCCTGACCGATGACCGGGACTCCGGGTATCCTGCTGCCAACTACTGTGTCTTTCGTAATCAGACTACCTCGTTGTTCTTCGCAGGATTTAACCGGGGTTCTTCCAACTCGGGGTGTCATGGAATCCAGATTGTTTCCAATGCCCCCCCCCCGGATGCAGATAATGATGGATTACCCGATGGCTGGGAGACGGCAAACGGGCTTTCCCCTGCCGATGATGGATCGGTTGATGCCAGCAACGGTCCCGCGGGGGACCCTGATGCTGATGGCTCCAACAATCTCGAGGAACTGACGCGAGGGACCGACCCGCAGAATGACGATAGCGACGCGGACGGCCTGATCGATGGAGTAGAGACCCTGACCGGCGTATGGGTGAGCGAATCTGACACCGGCACCAATCCCGCCGTTCCCGACTCGGACAACGACACCCTGCTCGACGGCACGGAGAATCCTACCCTCCCTTATGATCCCAACAATCCTGCTTCTCAGCCCGGAACAGACCCCAACCTAAACGACACCGATGGTGATGCTGTCTCCGATGGCGAGGAGGTTACCCTCGGAAGAAATCCCACCATCCCCGCAGAGGACTTGGGGGTAATTGGTGATATTGATCAAGGCTCGCTGCGGTTCCAGACAGAGGGAGTGGGAGGAGGAGTCCCTCCGGTGCTTATATTTCCGCCCGATACAGAGATGGCACTCTACGATGCGAGAGGGAATCTTCTTGATCAAAATGACAACATTTTCTTTTTGTTCGATACGAACAGTCGGATCAACTGGACACCTCCGTCTGCAGGTAGATTCTATATTGCGGTCGGAGTGAATAACACCGTCTTCGGAGAGCAATTCTCGGTTACCACGATGGCAAACCGGACCGGCAGCTACATTCTATATATCGATCGGTTAGATGAGAGCGGAAATCCTGCCGACCGTGTAGATCAACCTGTAAGCTTTATTCCTGCCGGTGGAATCGATTGGTGGACCTTTAGCATCACCAACCTGCGCAGTGACCTCGATGGTGACGGCATTACCGACGCCGTTGAGGATCAATATAGCTGTCTGGACAAGAATGTCGCCGATGCTGATGAGGACCCCGATGGTGATAGCTTGTCTAATAGCGCGGAGCTGGGCTTAGGGACCGATCCCTGCAATCCAGATAGCGACGGGGATGGCCTTGGCGATGGGGTGGAAACCGGAACAGGGGTTTTCAACGGGACGAGAGATACTGGCACTGATCCTTTGGTTGCTGATACTGATGGCGACGCCCTTGGGGACCTGGAGGAAGTGCAGGTCGGCACAGACCCCTTTAATCCTGATACAGATGGAGATGGCTCTCCTGATGGTGAGGAGGTGAGCAACCAAGCAGATCCTCTCGATGCAAACAGCACTCCCGAAATTTTTACCGACCCAATTGTCAGAATCGACATGACGAATCTCGACCTGCCGAATGGTGCGGCAGTCAACTCAGTAGCCAACCCGGGACAGGCCGGTCCGTTTACAACGCTGATCGGGCAGGTAGAGGCAGCAAGTCATCCCGCAAATAATAATCCTCTGGTTCAGATTCAGGGCTTGTCCTTCGATGAAGATAAAATGACCGCTGAGGTCGATGCTCCGACGCTGGGTCTGGTCGGCAATCAGACTTACACCGTCCGGGCGTGGGTCTTCAATCCGGCCTTTGCGCAGGAGGAAGCGATTGTTTCGTGGGGCCGCAGGGGA
>DIHT01000047.1 GCA_002420305.1 Akkermansiaceae bacterium UBA5689
GATTCCCTTTACCCGCTCCAAGTTAGAATATTCTCCAAACAAAAATCAGCACAATGAAAGCAACGCTCTATTCCGCACTAACCGCAAGTGCGCTAGTTTTGGCCCCTGCCCTGCAGGCGGATCAGGCCGACTGTCTCAAAGTGGCAGACGCCGTGAAAAAGCAGGTCGAGGCAGATTCGGACAACATTCTGAAGATTGTTGAGAAGCAGGCGGCTACCAGCCCTTCCTGCTCTTGTGAGGTTGTCAAAGCTGCGATCCTAGCGGCAGAAGCTGACAAGAATCTTGTGGGACAGATCGTTGCTACTGCGATTGAGGCGGCTCCAGAGCAGATGGACCTCATCGCCTCCTGCGCAGTTGCGGTAGCGCCGGACGCCGTGTCCGAAATCAAAGCGGTTCTGGCCAAGCTCAACCCGAGAGCTCTTGCAAAGAAGGGTAATGACCCAGCTGCTGCTAGCGCCAAGGACGGCAAAACTGTCATTGCAGGCGAAAAGGTTAAGAATCCTCTCGATGGACCCTATCTTATTCCAGGACTTCCCCCGATTCACCCGCCTATCGTTCCTGCAATCAGCACGCCGAGTAGTTCGGACGTCACTCTGGCTGAGTAAGTGAACGCAAGACTGCGTCGCGCTTCAGCTCTTGGAGTCCAACCGACAGCCTCAAGGACCAAATCGATCCACTACAACGCACAGCATTTAAAGATCTCATGAAGAATATCCTCCTCACCTCCGCCCTTGGCTTAGCAACGGGTGGCCTGCTTTCCGCTCAGGGCCTCTATAATATCATGCCCTTCGATGACGAACCTACCGATTCTTTGCCGCTGCACTGGACTGCCGGTGCGAGCTTAGGGTGGGATTCCAACGCTTCCCCGCTGTTTTCTGACTGCGATGGAGTTGGAAGCCAAGACGTGGGCTACATCTCTGCTTTTGCGCAGGCCAATTTCGTCAGTAAGACTCCGCAGACCACAATCGACATTTGGGGAAGGGCTGGAGCCACCTACTATCTGGACAAGATCACCCGGAGTAACGGATTTGCTCCAGGAGTGGGGGTCAGTGAGGACTATTTCCCACAGTTCCGTGCGGGTGCGAATTTCGTGCACAGAGTTAACGAGAACCTGCGTCTGCGGAGCCGTAATCATCTCACCTACGAGCAGGAGCCCGATTATGACTTTGGGATCGCTTCCGATCGCCGCCAAGGCAGCTACCTGCGCTACAGTTCCGACAACAGCGTGGGATACCGCTGGACTGAGCGCCTCGGTACGAACACAGGATATCGCTTCAGTGGTGTGACCTTTGACGAGGTGGATGGGAACGACTACGTCAGGCATCTTTTCTACAACCAGTTCCGTTATCGGACGAGTTCCACCACAGTCTGGACTGCGGCCTACCGTTACCAGTCACAGGAGAACGACGATTCGGCAGATTCAAATTCCCACTACTTCCTGCTTGGAGCAGAAACTGAGCTCAGCCCCACCACGGTGGCCGTGATTCGGGCGGGTGCTCAGATTCAGGAGGTCGACAGTGGTGCCAGCAACTCGTCCCCTTATCTGGAGGCTACTGTTCGTTCATCTCTTTCGGAGTCCACTCAGATTCGTGCATTCGCTCGCTATGGCTTGGAAGACCGTAACAGGCTGATTTCTACTCATGATTGTGGTGAGCCATTCGAATTGGGTAGATACGAGGAGAGGCAAACCTTTCGCCTTGGTCTGCAAGGTTCTTACGTTGCATCTCCCAAGCTCACATACTTCAGCGGTCTGAACGTTATCATGCTTGGCTATGATGGCAAAGTCGGTGGCGGGACCGCTCCAGATAGCTTGGATGACAGAGTCCTGAACTTCAACGTCGGTGCAAGTTATGAAGTTTCTGATAATCTTTTCGTAACCGGATCCTACAACTATACGAAGTCCTCTTCGGATGCGGACATACGGGACTACGATCGTAGCCGTGTTCAAGTGGGACTTCAGTCCTCCTTCTGAAGATTGGGCTACAAAACTCCCTTCAAAACAGCAGCCCTCGCAATGCCTTTTTCATTGCGGGGGTTTTCTGCCTACTGGATTTCCTCCACTTCTAGCCTTACAATCAGGACACTACTGGTTTCTTGAAACTCTAAAGACATGCGAAACGGACCCGAACGCCAAACAAATGCTAGCGAAGCCGCACTGCACGCGGTTGATTACTGGCAGGTCCTTAAAAATCGCTATGGCGTCATCCTCCTGACCTTCGTTCTTATTTTCATGACCGCGGCCGTGATCACTTACGTGCTGCCCAAGAAATACGAGAGCACTGCGCTCTTGCAGGTTAACCATTCCTTTATCGAGCTGGATCCGCTCAATGGGTCAGTCGGTCAGCCCATGACCGGAGCTTCACCGTCTCACGCATACATACAGAACCAATTTAAAATTATCGAGTCGGAGAGGACCATGTCCCGGGTCGTAGAACGGCTCGATCTGCCCACCCGCTGGAATGGATTCGACCGGAATATGGCGTTGCTCAAGCTCAAATCGATCCTGAAGACTGAGCAGATTAGAAACACAGATCACATCGAAATCCGAATCCGTCATCAGAACCGTGATGATGCCCGCGACATAGCCAAGGCGATCGCGGAGTCCTACCAGGAAGGGCGAAATGAGGATGAACGTAAACGTGCTGGTGATGCCTTGGATGCTTTGGAATCTGAGGTCCGCTCGCAGGAGGACCTCGTCGAGGACAAGCGTCGCCATTTCCACTCGATTGTAAGAGCAGTTGGGATCCCTTATATCGAGGGGGTGCTCACTAGTGGCCGAATGGGCCAGAGTGAGGAAACAATTCTTAGAACTGCAGAAATGCAGCAGTTCACCGCTGAGGAAAAGAAGGGTCAGCTTGAGAACCAGATTGCACAATTACTCACCCTGCGGGATGAGGAGCTCGTTGACTTTGCAGAGGGGCTTCAGTTGCCGGGAAGCCAAGTGCCCGTCTTGCGGGCCCGGTATCAGGAGAGCAAGGTGAATATTGCAGCGCTTGAGGCCTCGGGTTTGGGGCGGAAGCATCCGTCTGTCGAAATGGCCTATATCTCCCAGAAAAAATTAAGCGAGGATCTTAAGTCCTCGGTAGTTGTTCTCAGGGAATTGCTGAAAACGCAGCTGAATCTGGTTAACGGGCAGCTGGAAAAAATCAAGGACAGGGTAGAGGATCGGCGCTTCGATGCGGTTGACAAAGCCTTGCAATCGCAGGACTACGTTGAGGCAAAACAGGATTACGAGACAGCAAAGGCGATGCTGTCCCAGATGAAGTTAACGAATTCGGCACGCCGGATTGCACTCAAAATCCCCAAGACTCCGATTACCATTCTTGAGGAAGCCAAGATTGGAATGGACCCGGTATACCCAAAGGTCACCCTATTTCTCTCTCTGGGTGCTGCGGTGGGATTAATCTTCGGTATCGCGATAGCGTTCTCTCTCGAATACCTCGATACCTCGGTTAAGACCCTTGAAGATGTGGAGCGTTACCTGCAAGTGCCGGTCCTGGCAGTGATTCCCACGGATGTTGGTGTGTTGCACAAGCAGAGTGGAATGAGTCCTGATGCAGAGGCCTACCGAATCTTAAGAACCAACATTGAGTTTAATCGTAATAATCCTGAGGATAACAGTATTACCATCATATCTGGAGGAGCTGGAGAGGGAAAATCGACTACGTTGGTCAACCTGGCGTATGTATGCGCTCAGGGTGGCTACACGACGCTTATGATCGACGCGGACCTTCGCAGACCGAACGTTCATACCTTTTTCGATATCAACAACTCGGTCGGCCTCAGTAATTATCTCACCACGGATCTGATGTTGGAGGATGTGATCCTTCAAACTCCGGTGGACAACCTCTACTTCTTGCCGTCGGGTATTCTCCCTGCGGATGCAGCTGGGCTCCTGAACTCGCGGCGGATGTCCGAACTGATCCAAGACGTGAAACAGAGGTTCGATCTTGTTCTGGTTGACTCTCCGCCGATCCTTGGGGTGAGTGATGCATCAGTATTAGCTTCAGAGGTGGATCTCACGATGATCGTGGTTCAGCACCGGAAGCTTCCTCGGAACATGCTGGTAAGGGTGAAGGAAGCGGTTGAAAACGTCGGCGGTCATGTCATCGGAGTTGTTCTCAACAATGTAGATGTTCGGAGTGACAGCCAGTATCAGTACTATACCAGCTATTATACCTATTACGCACCCTCCGCAGATTCAGATCCAGTGCCCACCGTTGGGACAACGGCCTCGGGAACCAGCGCAGCCATTGAATCTGCGGTGGCGGCCACTGATGCGGATAAGGATGAAGGGCTCACCTACTAAGCAGAACTTCTGATAATCCACTTCTCCTTTTTCCTATCGTCTTTCACTAACATTATTTCCTTTATGAAAACTCTTCTCAAGTATGCCATTTTACTCCTGATGCTTTTTCCTGCATCTCTGCATGCCCAGATTGAATCTGGAGGAGCAATCAAGATTGCCATTCAGGGAGTTCCCGTCGGAGAGCAGGGGAGGATTAATGGGAGCTATCCGGTTTCCGAGAAGGGCTACATCACGATGTGGAAGATTGGCACTCTCAAGGTCGTGGGAAGTGAAACGGACGTGCTGGCACGAAAAATAGAGGCAGCTTACAGAGACGCTGAAATCTACACCAGCCCCGTGATTCAGATTATGGCTGACTCAGGTGACACCATTACAGTTCAGATGGTAACGGTGGGTGGAAAAGTGCGGGCGCCGGGGCCAAAGCCCTACCGGAAGGGGATGACTTTGTATCAGGCAGTCATGTCAGCAGGGGGGCCGACTGAATTTGGTGCGGTGAACAGGATCAGTCTTTTCCGAAATGGAAAGCGCTACATCTATGATCTGAACAAGGGAGAGCACAAACTGCTCAAGCTTTATCCTAAGGATACGTTGGATATTCCTCAGAAAACGGTGTTTGGTAATTAGGGAGGTGCACGAGGTACTCCGTGATTCCACTGAATCTTGGGGTCCTTGGCGACTGACAGTCCAGTGATGCTCGAAGTCGCAACTTTACGCTGATGGAATGAAGACAAATTGCTTCAAGAGCAAGGCTCTCCTAGTGTGCTTGCCGATCATCATTGTAGCAACAGGAGGTGAAATATTTGCTCAGGGTGAAGGTGCTGATAGACCGGAAAAAGATGAAGTGCCGGAATTGCCGGAAGTGCCGGAAGGAATGATCGAGGCCCTCGGACATGAGGACTTCAAGAAGCGCCATGCGGGCCAGAGGGAGTTGCTTACGTGGGGCAAGGAAGATCTTCAGGGAAGTATCAAGGTGCTTTACCGCATTTACAGGGAGGCAGACAATCCAGAGGTGCGTCTGCGGAGTAGAGAGGTTTTAAAGGCGTTGGTTATCCTTAAACAGCCTCTTCCGGGCCAAGGATACCTGGGCATCCAGATGGATACTGCTCGATGGAAAGATGAGGAAGGCATGATGCGGCCGGCCGTACTCATCACAGAGGTCCGGAAGGGAACAGCAGCAGACCTTGCCAAACTCAAGGCAGACGATTTGATTACTGGGCTTGATGAGGTGCAGTTCGATGACTTGGCTCCGACTCGGCGTCTTGCCGACTATATTAAATCGAAGGGTCCGGGGGATAAGATCACACTCAAGGTGAAGCGCGGAAAGGAGCATCTCGAGCTCACGGCGTCTCTCCGGCGGCGTCCCGCCGCCCTCGACGAAATCGTCCAGTGGGGAGTTCTCCCTGTTTTGCCGCAGGAAACCGAGATGGATGAAGATTACTTTCAAGAATGGCTTAAGAAACAGAGGAAGAAGGATAGAAACTCTCCTAAAGGTTGAACAGAAAGTGCTTCCTGCCTCTCTGGATCAGGGAAAGAAATCGACAAATGATCCTCCATCGTAGAGTGTGAGCTCACTCTCAAGGTCTTTCCGAATCTGGTAAACGTCACAATGAACATGGTTCGTAATTCATCCACCCTGGCGGCTCTGGTAGCTGCCTTGATCGGCACAGTTTCCCTGCCGGTCCACGCCAAGACCGACTTCAATGTCGTGGGCCGGGAAATGGCGGGAATGTTACAGAACAGTCACTATGCACGAATCCAGTTCAATGCGGACCTGAGTAACAAGATCCTCACGGATTATCTGGCTGATCTTGATTCTGCGAGGCTCTACTTCACGCAGCAGGATGTTGATGCGTTTGAAAAAAAATATGGGAGGCGTCTCCACGAGCTTCTTATCAAGGGTCGCTGCATGGAGCCGGCCAATGAGATCTACAAGGTGTTTTCCCAACGCGTTGGAGAAAGAGTAGATTACGCCAAAAAGCTGCTGAAGACCGCGGAGTTCAGTTTTGATTCTACAAAGTCGGTGATGCGGACACGAAAGGACGCGGATTGGCCCTCAAGTCAGCAGGCAGCGGAAGAACTATGGAAAATACAGATAGAGGAGGCACTTCTTTCTGAGATTCTTCGAAGGGATGCAGTCAAACGGCTTGCAGAAGAGCAGGGAAAGAAAGATCCCCTTGCAGATGATAAGAGTCCTCAGGAGAAAATTGCCCAGCGTTACGACCGATTCCTACGAAGTATTGGGGAAGCTGATGAAGAGGACGTTGCGAACTATTTCCTAAGTGCTGTGGCTGCAGCCCATGACCCACATACAGACTATATGAGCACCCGGGAAATGGAGCGGTTTCGGTCTGGAATGTCCAACTCCCTTGTGGGAATTGGCGCCCTACTCCAGGCGGAGGATGATGGCGCGACCAAGATCATGGGTATCGTAGTCGGCGGTCCAGCAGATAAGCAGGGTGAATTGAAGCTCAACGATCGGATCGTCGGGGTGGACTCCCTTAACAAGGGTGACGTTGTCGATATCATGTATATGAAGATTGATCATGTTGTAGAGATGATCAGGGGGAAAGTGGATACCGAAGTGCGACTTAAGGTTGAGCCTTCTGATGGTGCTCCTGGGGAAGTGAGATTCATTACGATCAAGCGAGGGAGGGTTGAGTTGAAGGATGAGCTTGCCAGCGCAGAGGTAATCGAGATGAAGCATGGCGCGGGACAGCGCAGGATTGGTTGGCTGCAACTTCCCTCCTTCTACATGGACTTTGATGATGGTGATCCAAGTGTCTCAGCGGATGTCCAGAAGTTGCTGAACAGACTCAACCAGGAGAAGATTGATGGTTTGGTTTTGGATCTAAGGCGCAATGGTGGAGGATCCCTCGAGGAAGTTCGGCGGATCACGGGCTTCTTTGTTGGAAGGGGCCCGGTCGTGCAGATCAAGGACACTATCGGGCGGATCGAGTCCAAGGAGGCGCTGTTCAGGGAGCCAGTTTATAAAGGACCTCTCATGGTTGTTACCGACAAATCAAGCGCCTCAGCAAGTGAGATTCTCGCAGGAGCTTTACAGGACTACAACCGCGCGGTGATTGTGGGAGATAGTTCGACCTTCGGGAAAGGAACTGTGCAGCAGCCAATGGAAATCGGGCGCTACTTCCGTTTCTTTGAAGACAACACCAGAGCTGGATATCTGAAGACGACCATTCAGAAGTTCTACCGGGTCTCCGGGAGCTCAACTCAGAAGCTTGGAGTCGAGCCTGATATCGTTCTCCCCTCGGTAACCGATGCCCTGGAAATTGGAGAGGCCTATCTCAAGCACCCTCTTGATCATGATTTAATTCGAGAGGCTCCAAATTTCAAACCGCGAAACAGGAACGACCTTTTCATTCCGTTATTGAAGGACCGTAATGAAGCACGAGTCAAGAAGGCGAAGGACTTTCAATACGTCGTTGAGGATGTTGCCAGGACCAAGCAGCGGATCGTTGCTAATGCGGTTTCTTTGAACCGTGCCAAGCGGGAAGCGGAATTGTCGGATTCAGAAAAGCGGAGAAAAGATCGGAACGTGGAGCGCCGGGAGAGGTTTGCCCAAATGGAAGCCGCCGATCGCCAGAATTTGAAATTCTATCGTCTCACTCTGGATAACCTCAAAGTGGATAGCCTTCCGGAAGTAGATCGCGAGAAGGATGCACAGGCCTTCATGCGCCGTGCGAAGGATAAGGAGGATGCCTTGGACGACACGCCGCTTTGGCCCAGTGGTCTGGATCCAGTGAAGCGGGAAGCTCTATCGATCGTGGCGGATCTCGTCGAGCAAATCGACAAGGCCACGACAGTAGGCATTCTCCCTGCGGCTGAGTAGCAGAACCCGGGCCTTTGGTGCTATGGAGAGGAGCGAAATTGTCTCCAACCTCGAAACTGTAAGGCAAAGAGTAGCGAAAGCGGCCAGACGATCTGGGCGCTCTCCCTCGGCGGTGGAATTGCTGGTGGTGTCAAAAACCTGGCCTGCTGAGGTCGTTTCTCATGTTGTAGAATCCGGTCACGATCTTCTGGGTGAGAATAAACTGCAGGAGGCTGAGTTAAAGATACCGGATTTACCGCCCTCGGTGCGCTGGCACTTCATCGGGCGTCTGCAGCGGAATAAGGCCCGTAAAGCTTTGGTCCTGTTCGACGCTATTCACAGTGTCGATACGCTGCGGCTTGCAGCCCATTTGAGCCGAATTGCAGGGGAACTGGGTGTGACTCCCAGAGTCTATCTGCAGGTTAATCTGGATCATGAGGAGAGCAAAGGAGGATTCAGCGGGAGCCAACTGCGGGAGGATCTGCCAGAACTGCTTTCGATGCCGCATCTGTATATTGCAGGGTTAATGAGTATTCCCCCGGCCGTCGAGGATCCCGAGAGGGCTAGATGCTCATTCCGAAAACTAAGAGAGTTTCGTGACAGTCTGGAAGGTGATGCCGGAGTTGAGATTGAAGGGCTCAGTATGGGCATGAGTCATGATTTTGAAGTGGCCATTGAAGAGGGCGCAACAATTGTGCGAGTTGGATCATCTATTTTTGGTCCGAGAATCCAGAAGGGTCTATCTTAGCGCGAGGTTAAAGCATGTTATCGATTATAAATATCGGTCTTGTACAAAATGAACTCGCTATTGCGTGGTCTGATGGCGGAGAAAGTTTTATACCTATTGAAAAACTGCGGCGAGCATGTCCCTGTGCGAGTTGTCAGGGTGAGCCTGACGCTACCGGACGGGTAGTTCGCCCTGAGGTTACTTATACGAGCCGTAGTTTTATGTTAAATAGCTACGAGCCTATCGGCGGCTACGCGCTTCTTGTCCGGTTTGAGGACGGTCATGCGACCGGCATCTATCCCTTCAACTATTTGCGTGAGCTTTCCGCCCGAACTGGCTCCGAGGAGGAATAGGAACTTGCTGGGAGCCTCGCAAGTTACGCTGGAGAGGAATGCTAGATAATTCCTTCCCTGAGTGCTTTTGCAACCGCGCCGGTATTCGTGTTGACATGAAGCTTGTCGTAAACGCGTCGGAGGTGGGTTGAGACTGTGTTTACGCTGATACTCAGGGCGTCGGCTATTTCCTTCTTGAGGAGTCCTTCCGCGAGAAGTCTCAGAATTTCCTGCTCTCGTGCGGTCAGTCCGTAGTCCCCTTTTTCCCCTGGTAACAAATCGGAGTTAGCAAAGGCATCGAGAACTTTTTTTGCGACTTCCGGGGTCATAGGCGCCCCACCACCCATGACCTGACGGATGGCTTCCCCGATTTTGTCGGTGCCCGACGCTTTGAGGACGTAACCTGAAGCCCCGGCACAGACAGCACGAAAGATTTTGTCCGCATCGTCAAAAACAGTGAGGATGATCACCCGGGTCTCAGGAATAGCTTTTCGGAACTCAGTGAGGGCTACAATGCCATCAACTCCGGGAAGTTGAACATCCAACAGGATGACGTCTGGGGCCGGATTAGTTTGAAGTGCTTTGAAAGTAGCCTCAGCAGAGTCAAAGCTGCCTTCGCAAGTCATCCCCTCGAGACTGTTAATAACTCGCTGAACGTTTCGGCGGAAGACTTCGTTGTCTTCAACCAGCCAGACTTGAATTTGTTTGGTATGTGATTCGCTCATAAGTTTCTTTGGTTCAGCGGTGCAGAGAACCGGATGGTCGTCCCCTTGTTTAACATACTGTCGATTTTCAACTGTCCGTTCACTCGATTTGCCCGACGGTGAAAATTTTTCAATCCGTGGCCTGTACCCTTTACTGCCTCAGGTTCAAACCCAACTCCATCATCCACTACCTCGAATGTCACGTGACTGGGTGTCAATTCAAAAACTACTTGGACTTTGGTCGCATTCGCGTGTTTCTGGACGTTGTTGAGTGCTTCCTTGAACGCGAAGAAGAAATGACGGCGGGCTTGAAGCCCAATCGGCCTGCTTTTTTGGGATGGGGGTATGGAATGCACCGAAGTATCAAGCTGACCTACGATCAGCTCAATAGATTCCCTCATTCTCATAAAAAGATCCCGTGTGGTAGCCTCCCCGGTGTCTATGAGCCATACAATATCACGCATGGCCTCTGCTGTCTGTTCGGCTGTTTCCTGGATTTCTCTGAAGTCGTCACGGGCAGTCTCACAGGCATCTTGGTTTGTGCTACCTACTTCGCTGATGAGTACGATGCCGGCAAGATTGCTCCCGATGTCATCATGAAGATCTCTTGCAATCTGTTTGCGTAACTTTTCTGAATCTCTTGTGCGCACGGACCGCTGCCTGAAAATCATCCAGATCCATCCAACGAGAGCAATGCCTCCGATGGTGGCTACTCCTATCGTCAACCTTGTGAGAGCTGTATCAGTATCCTTGCTCTGACGGTTGACGAGCTGGGTTCGTTCGTTCTCGAGAGCTCCGCGGTCGATAATGACATCAATGTAATCTGGTAACTCGATCAGACTCGAGGAGCTTGAGAAGCCATCCACTACATTTTGTGGAGACCACCCGGTGTTACTTGGGTCGGTGCTTTGATCGCTTACGCTCACTTTCTTGTGGAGAGCGAGGTTAACACCCTTGTGATATGCCTGAAGTTCCGAGATAGCAAAGCTATGCATATCGCCACGTGCAAAAAGCTCCTTTGAAGCGAGTCGTAGATAGCGTCCGGCCTCTCCGTTGCATCGTAAAACCAGGGCCGAGTCCCAGGGGAACCCCAAAGGGTGTCTATATTTTCTAGTTCTCCACACTGTCGTTTCAAATTTGGAGTCGTTAGAGAGTTCGAGCGTAAGCGATTTTGGAAAACCTCGACCTCCGACGATCTCGGGATGATCGGAGGACGTAGGAATAATGCGGATCTCATCAACTGGGAGAGGCTGTCCAAGATCAACGATAATCCATTTAGGATCACTTGCTGATGCTGATCGCGCACTCAGGAATCCATTGGTCGGACTTGGCTTTGCCTCGTGAGGATTTCCGACCCGACTGATTCCGTCATTGATGCGCTGTAATGACCAATTTGGAAACAGTTCCTGAGTGCTGCTCGCGGCACGTGGTCGCGCCGTGGCAATGTTGTAATTTCCAGAAAAAATCATGATTTCTTCCATAGCCCAGACGAAGCCGCCTTTTGCCGGAACGTGTTTTGTCGAGGTAACCCGAACGAAGCGGCCCTGAAATCCAGATGCAGAAAATTTGATGGGATACCGGCCAGGATTGGAGAAGTCGTATTCGGTGTGGTCAGCAATGGGACGAAATCCAGTGGTCGGAGTCTTGGAGACTTCAATTTTGAATCGTATTGGAAAACCGTATCCTTCCCCCGCGGGCCCAAGGGTGGGAAGGTGGACCGGGAGTAACACCACAGAATCGAGGGGTCGCACCTCTCCGAGGTCGATTTGCACGTAGTGCGGCTCCGTCTGCTGAATGATGGTTTCGCTGTGAAAGCCAAATCGTGACCCTCGTGGGCCGGTGTAGAGCTTGGGGAGCTCTGAAAGTTCTTGGTCAATCTGGGCCAGACGAGCGTCGCCCTGCCGGATACCGGGTTTAATCAGTCGCACCATCCAGTCCTTCAGAGAAGAATTCGTATCCACAGGTGCTGCCAGAAGCGCAGGCGCAGCAGTTGCCACTACAAAAGCAACTATGCGGAAAAGGTGAAGCATCGGAATGATTCTACCGGGATAACTACTTGATCACGAGGCGAAGTGTCGGGGAGTGACGATTGCTCCTGTTTTCAGAGGGGATCGATGAACATATAGCGCCAGACGATCAATGATGTGAATAAATGTGAATAAGTAAAGGGGACCTTTCTTGGGATTGTTCAATTATCTTGATACGAACGCGCTAATTCAAACGTAGGAAACTGTGAAGTCTCCTTGGGAGAATGCTAAACCCATCCCTCCATATCCTGATCACTCTGATCCTCGCGGGTTCGATTGTGTGCGAAGCGGCTCAGAAGCCGGTCGTGCCCGATTTAATCAAGGGAGAACTGCCGGATGGTTTTCACGACTGGAATCTCGGGCCAACCGGAGCCAGAGGGTGGATCTGGGGATGGAATCTTGAGACCAGCGATAGTCGGCAAATTCTGATCACATCAGTAAAGGAGGATACGCCCGCATTTGGGGTCCTCAGGAAGGGGGACGTCATTCTTGGAACGAATGGCAAATTGTTTGATGCCGATGCGAGGAAGCTGTTTGGGAATGCCGTCACTGCTGCTGAGACAGAGGAGAAAGCGGGCAGACTGGACGTGCTCCGTTGGCGAGAAGGAAAAACAGAATCTGTGGTAATTCAGCTTCGGGTTCTCGGTGCCTATCACGATGCCTCTCCGTGGGAGTGTAGGAAGTCTGCTGAGATTGTGGATGTTGGCTGTAGATATATCGTCAACAATCTGAAGGAAGGAGTGGATGGGAAGATCAATGTTCTCGCCTTACTTGCATCCGGGAAAGAGGAGTATCTACCCATCGTGAGAGACTATGCGCGAAGGTTGGCGCCTAGTGACCTTCGCCTGAAAATGTCTCCCACGAGTTCGATGGCATCGTGGCATTGGGGATATACGAACTTACTTCTTACCGAGTACTTTCTTGCTACAGGTGACCGTGAGGTTTTACCTGCGATCCGTGAGTATACAGTCCGGCTGGCGGAAGGGCAAAGCGGAGTTGGAAGTTGGGGTCACACAATGGCTTGGCCGCAATGGAATGATGGAAAAAAGCATGGACGGCTAGGTGGATACGGCGCTCTTAATCAGGCTGGCTTGGTATGTCAGCTTTCGCTCATCCTTGGCAAGAAATGCGGGGTGTCCGCGCCGCAGGTTGACCAGGCGATAGAACGTGGAAATGTGTTCTTTGGGTTTTATGCTGGAAAGGGATCCATCCCATATGGGGACAATCCTCCAGATGCGAGCTTCCATGATGACAATGGTAAAAATGGAATCGCGGCACTCCTCTTCGATGCTCAGGATAAACAGAAGGAGGCGCAGTTTTTCTCTCGGATGGCAGTTGCCTCCTACGGAGAGCGCGAACGTGGGCATACAGGGAACTACTTTAGCTATCTCTGGGGTGCCCTTGGTGCGATGAGAGCGGGTCCCGAGGCAGTATCGGCATATCTTAAAAAACAGCGATGGTTTCTCGACTTAAACCGGAGTTACAATGGTCAATTTCCCTATCAGGGAGGAGCGGGAAGCTCGAAATCTGAGCATCTCTACAGCAACTGGGACTGCACAGGAGCATTTATCTTGTCCTACCTCCTTCCAGAGGGGCGGTTGTTCATGACGGGTCGTGGTGTGAAAGTCCGGAACGCGTTGGTGGGGAGAGCGCTTACTGATACCATTGTAGCAGGACGGGAATTTAATTCCTGGGATAAGGGAGTGGGGTCGTATCGCTCGCTCTCAGTGGTGCAGTTGTTGAAAGCATTAAGGAGCTGGTCGCCAGTGGTGAGGCAAAGAGCAGCGAGGATTCTAGCCGAGCAGGAGGAGCTCCCCCTCGAGGAGTTGATTAAAAGGCTGGATGCGAGTGACTATGAGTCACGATATGGAGCATGCCAGGCAATTGCGATTCTAGGAGCACGTGGATTGCCAGCAATGAAACCCCTGCGAGAGCTTCTATGGGATGAAGATCCCTGGTTGCGGATCCTTGCTGCGAAGGCTCTCACAGCAGTTGGAGCACCGGCCGCTCAGCTTGTGCCAGATTTCCTTAAGATTATTTCGGAGGAGGAGTTTTCTGGTTCGAGCGAGGTGCTACAGCGCTATCTTGCGTTTTGCCTCTTCTGCAGGGGAGGAGTCCTTGGAATGGAGGGGCTTCTTGCCCATTCGGTCCAAGGTATGGACTTGGGAGAGTTGCGGCCTGCGGTGGAGCGAATACTCAAGAATCCCGATGCCCGGGCAAGGGCGGCCGTGAAGTCTCTTTATCACCAGCTTAATTATGAAGAGATAAAGCCGTTTCTCCCGGCCGTAATCCGATCTATTGTTGAGCCAGCCCCTACAGGAATCATGTTTGCGGATGCTATTCGACTTGAGGGCCTTGATCTTCTCGCCCGCCATCGAGTTAAGGAAGGGATGGAACTCTGTCTGGAAATACTGGACCTTGATTCATGGGGAAAACGGAATCGAATTCTGCGCTGCCTGAAGGCTTTGCGACAATATGGAGGGGCCGCAAAGCCTCTCCTCCCCCAGTTACAGGAGATACAGGTGCAACTGCTGAGCCATCGTGAGAGGCGCTCCCTTGCCGCACAAATTGATGAGCTCAGCTCGTTGATCGAAGTGCTTGAAAATGCTCCCGAGGAGAATGAAGCGTTACGCTCCCTGTCCCTGCCCTAGGCGAAGGATATAACGTTTTTGATTCCAGTGGCTTGCCCCAAGAGAAGCTCTCGGCAATCGTTTACCGGAAAGCGCTTTGTGATCACGGCCTCAATGGCCTCTGGCCAATGCTGCTTAAAGTAGGCTAGGTCGGAGATCGCGGCCTTGAAGGACGCGTCGTCGGCATTGACCGTTCCAATAATTGCCTGGTTTCCCAGAACGACGTCACGCATCAGCTGGTTGGCATCGATTGGAATACGAGCTCCCGGAGCTGGAATTCCCGTGAAAATATAGACGCCATTCACTCCCAGGATGCTCAGGGCGTCAAAGGCAACCGCGGAAATACCAACCGCCTCATAAATCAGGTCTACTGATCCCACAACCTTGGGGAGATCTTCGAAGGGCGTATCTTGTGAGGAGATATATTTTGCACCAATTGATTCAATGATGTCTGATTTAGAGTTTGGAGCTGGAGATCGATTGTAGACATAAGTTTCAAACCCGGCTGCCTTCATTGTCATTGCTCCGAGAATTCCAATTGGTCCAGCGCCAAGAATAACGGCGTTCAATCCTTTTCCGGTCGGTTTCTCCCCATCATAATGCCGAACCCATGGCAGGCGCTGCTGTGCTGCCCACGCTTGGGCGAGCCCTTTTTCAGCAATGGTTAAAGGCTCCGTCAGAACTGCCACATCTTTTAGATTGTCAGGCACATGAGTGAGATACTGTTCCTGTTCGACAAAGGACTCGGTCATGAAGCCATGGCATTCCTTTATACCTCTCTCAATATAGTTTCCGGTCGAGCAGAAGTCCTGAAGATTGGACTGGCAGGGCAGGCAGTTTTTGTCCTGGCAGGGTCTCCGAACAGAGGGAACGACAAAATCACCAACCTTCAGGGTGCTCACATTGGCGCCAACTTCGACGATCTCGCCCATGGCTTCATGACCAAGGACAAGGTGTTCGGATCCGGAGGGTGGATCCCCATAGACAAAAGTGCATATTTCGCGATCGGTCCCGCAGATGCCCACATCGATTGTTCTGACCCTGACCTCGTCATCCTGATGGAGTGCAGGCGATGGATGTTCAATAATTCCAACCTCCTTTTGGCTCGGGGTAACGGCTACTGCTTTCATGCGGACGTTCTTCGTGTGGGACAGCCGGGATATGGCCGCCGGGACGATAGCAGTCAAGACGGGTCTTTTTTACAGGGAGAAACCGTTTTGCAACCTTTGAGTGACAGGCCTCGGGGCTGATCTCGATTTAATCCATTTTTCTAGGAGATGGGATCATGCGCTCGAGCAGTCTGAGAGACTCGCTGCCCTAAGATGGGGTAGAAGAATCTTGCTGCAAGATGCGGGAATGTCCTGAGCAGAGAATTGGCACTCGGTTGGATTCCTGTGAAGTGTTGCTGAACTCTCGGCCCATAAACAGGGAAGAGCCAAGCTTTGCCCCTGCCTTCCCGTAACGGGCTTCGAAGGTTAAATTGAGGAGCTGTGGGCGATTCCCGGGCAGGGTAATCATTGCTTTACTCCGGAGGGCTCAGAGCGAGGAGCGCAAAGCTAGTGGCAGCATTGGAAATGTAGTGCCTGTTGTCCTTATGTGGGGAGCGGGTATACCATCGGCCACTCGCTCGTTGCTGGGTCATTAGCCACCGGCGCGCTTTCATCAGTCTCGCATCACTATATTCTACTCCCGATTTCATCAGAACGTGGGTAGCAAACGCAGTCGCGTAGGCATCCGGATCAGTGGACTGTGACTTGCCGTCAGATCTTTTCCAATGCCTATCACCAAGTTCTGGGAGGACCCACGCGCCATTCAATTTCTGGACTGAGAACAACTCGTCCTGCCATTTCTTCACCACGTTTTTTTTGACAAGATCGTTACGGTATCCTGCTGCCCACAGGAGCATGCCCTTCTGGTGGAGCGATTCAGGAGGATGACTGCGGAGGAATTTTTTAAGGCGTTGGTCCGCCTCAGCGGCCTGGGGTGATTGGGTGTATTCATCACGAGAGGCCACTCCAAGGGCGAGCGCTACGAGGGATACGCCGAAGTGGTCGTCTGATTCGTATGGCCCCCAGTTGCATTTGATCCACTTTTCCCATGCTCCGGAGTCGGACTGTATTCTCCATATGTAATCAAAGGCCTGACGAGTGGTCTCTGACAGTGCGCCCTTGATTTTCATATCGCTGATTGCGAGAAAGGCAGTGGTGGCAACCATTGCCTCGGCTCCGGGCGTCCGTGTCCCTTTCTTTTGATGGTCCGGGTCAACATGCGGCTTTATAAAGTCATGGGCAAAATTTCTTGCCTCAAGATAGGCGGGGGCCTGACTTCCGCTACGCGCTCGACCAATAAGGTAAAACCCGTTGGTGTGACATGTGATGCAGCTGTGGGACTGCTGCCAGTTCATTGCCGCATGGTCAGCCGCACGGGTGGCGGCAGGGAAGGAAAATTCAGAGCGAAGTTGTTCCCCGGCGGTCAGAGGTTCCGGGGCGAGGTAATTTTCCAGAGTTACCGCGGTGTCGTCTGCCAGCAGGCTCATGGAATATGGGCTGATCAGGATGATGAAAAAGGACGAACGCATCATTCGAAGTTGTCTCAGGGGGCGTATGCCCGGATCGTTCCATGGCTATCCGAGGCGTAGAGCATACTGCCGGAGATGGCGAGGCCATGCACTGCTCCTCCTTGGGGGATCAGAGATTCCCAAAGCAAGGACCCATTTTCGCGGGAGTAGGCTTTGATTCCTCCGTCATAGCCGAGAATGACAGCCCCAGAGGAGACAATCAATTCGGACGGAGGCGGCGTGTCCACTGCCCACTCAGAAAGCTCATCTTTGATCTTCCCGAGGGCAACCGCCTTGAGCGAGCCCCTGGTATGGAGATAGGCGATACCATTTGCCACCACCGCACAGGAGGTGTCGTTGAAAGTCGCAACGCGGGCTCCTTTTGCGTCAGTAAGAAAAAGTTGGTTGTCTTTGGCCTTCTGGGATTTTGGACCGGAGATCAGCTGATTGTCCTCGGTGACGAGGCAGAAGACTCCTCCAGCATGCCCGATAGCTCCAGAGGGCTTTCCGGTTTTCAGGTCATAGAGGAGGGGGGCGGATCTGCCCTGGGGTGCGATCAGGGTATCGGCAGTCGCCAGGAGTGCTCCTTGAAGGGTAACGTTACTGATCTCCTGACTGAATTGGCGTATGCCTGTTTCGGGGTTGGCTGCGATCAGCCAGCTCGATTCCCAGGGAGTGAGTGACGCGGTAAAGAACAGAGTATTGTTTACCACGAGTGGTGCAGTTCGCACTGGCCACAGCGAAATCATACTAGCATTACTGGGAATCCGGCGGTCATCGGGAGCTCCTCGGTCTTTCCATAGCAGGTTGCCCGATCGCGCGTCTAGGGCATAGAGATGTCCGTCATCTGAACCGGCGAAGGCAACGCCGTCGTGGATTGTCGGGGGCAGTCGCACGGGCGCTTCTGTGAAGAAAACCCAGCGCTCTTCCCCGGTCTCTGCGTCGAGAGCGTGCACAGCATTGTCATGAGAGGAGCCGAAATATACGAGATTTCCGACACTGGTAACATAGAAGCATGGATCAAAATTCCGCATCGACTGAAGCCCCGAGTTGCCAGAGTAGGCATCCCATTTGGCGGGTCCGCTCCAGGCCTGACGTGGATACCCTCCTTTCACCTGCCAAGATTCTGAGAGAGGAAATTTGAGTGTTGCAGCACTGACGCCACTGCGCCGCGAGTCGTGGCGATAGGTAGGCCAGTCGTCTGCCCGAAGCGTTGATGAGGGCAGGGCTGCAGCGATGAGGAGTATGAATGAAAGTATTCTCACGACAGACGTTTTATTTGGCCGCGGGTTGGGAGGAGGGGGCAATTTGTGGAGAGGAGGTTCTGGGCCTGAGGCCGATCGAAGTTTCCATCCAACCTCCGCACGAGCACCCTGCGCCTCCCTCAGGAATCAGGAGCATGCCTTGGGCTGGGATCGTATTCAGCCAGCAACTGGGACGAATTCGCATGAAACGGGATACCGACCCAGTGTCTTTGTTCCATAGGCCAAGAGGAGAGTTGCCCTCGCCGAGAATCCGAAACATGAGAGCGTTTTTGGTTGCGACTACGGTTGAGCAGCCTCGGCGTGGCCCATAGCTTTCGCCGAGGGGCTGCCCGGTCCTGAGGTCATGAATATGGGGTGCAAAATACAGCCGATCCTCAGTGACAACCGGATGAGTAATGTGTGTGCCGTGATGGTCGGCCCCCCAGGGACTTTCGGTCGACCACATCAGGGATCCATCTTGATCATAGCTGCTGCAGCGAAAGTTTCCCTTCTTCTGGTAGGTCCCACTGTTGTTGACTGTGCCTTCGGAAAGAACGGCGAGGTAGCCTTGTGATGTTGCAATACCGTAGGCGGCTTGGACGAAGCCCACTTTTTCGGTCAGGAAGACAGGTTTTGGGCCGGGCTTTTCCCAAATGACCTTCCCTGTGGTGGCGTCTAGACAGACTGCGGTCAATCCAAGCCATAATCTGCGGTCGGATACTCTGGAGGAGGGTTTCCCCGAAAGGTCAAGAGAGCGATTCTCCAGGAAGTAAACCCTGCCTCCGTGAAGAGCGACGGTTGCATTCAGAATCAGTCCGCGACCATAAGACCAGATGCCCTCGGCGGTTGATTTCTGGTAGCCAAAGAGCTGGTCGCTGCAAACCTGTGTGACCTCCACGCCTACCTTGTCGAACCACGCGGCATCGCCCCAGAATTCCCGATACGCAGAGTTCGCCCAAACAGAGGAGCCGATGATGACATCGTTTTCCTGGGCGACGAAACCCCAGTCGTGGGATTTGCGTTTGGCAGTGGGAAGAAGTAGCGCATGACGGAGTTCTCCGGTTCTGGCGCTGAGTATCCAGAGGCGGTCTCGGATAGAGAGATAGACATTCGAGCCATCGACTGACCAGTTGGAGCAGTCGTGAGCCACGTTGAGCCGGCGCAGAGAGGGAATCTCGTAGGACCATAGCACAGCTCCGTTGTAAGCATTCAATGCCACCATGCGGTCCATACCCTGGTGGAAGAGTCGGCCATTGGCTGCCAGAGGGGCAGGCATTCGAGGTTGGCGATCGATTCCAAAGTCACCACCCGGATGGCCGATCCACTGAACAGACATCCCTGAAGTGGCGCTCACATCGCCGAGAGCCTCACCCGTGTATGAGGCGTTACCTGCCGTCCCATACTGGTGGGTCCAATCCCTTGCTCCAGTGAGCTCTCCGCGGCGGAAAAGGGAGAAGGATCCTGCCTCCTCCCATTGCCCCGGAGCATTTTCGAAGTCGGGCAATTTCTTGCGGGAAGGCGTGAGGAGGGCTCCACCATTAGGTCGGAGCAGGCGAAGGCATTCCGAGGCGGGAACAGGCAGGGACTCCCGCTCTGATAGGATAAGATCCGCAAAGCCATCAGTCCAGGGGGTCTGCCCATTGTCTCCGAGGGAAACGACAGAGATGCGATGGCCGAGAGTGCCGTTCTTATAAAGCTTTTCCCGGACGGACTGGAGGACAGAGGGGTCGGGGTCAGCTGCGACAATGTGGAATCGCGATCTGGCTGCCAAGGCAGAGGCCAGTGCGCCATCTTCGAGTCCGAGGATGAGGAGGTAGCCGTTCTGATCCGCAGTAGCTTTCAGAGCGGCAGTGACGAGCGCCTCGGTGTCTTCTGAGAGGTTTTGGGGGCCTCTGATAGGGGTAGGAGAAAGATTAAACTTGGTATCGAATTCAAACATCTCGCTGAGGCGACGGCGTTTATTCTCGAGCAGTGCGATACGGTAGCGATAGGTGGTCGCCCTTTTCAGTGCGGCGAGGTCTACCTCATAGCGCCCATCTGAAGATTCCAGTTCCTCTTTGTTCTCCAGTATTCCTTTCTTCCCTTCACCGTAATAGAGAACGGCCCTCTGAGCGGGAGCTTGCCACGAGACCGTGGCGGTATCGGGGCTAGGGAAAGCGACCCTAGGCTGGACCGAGAAGGTGGCTGGTTGCTCGTCATTCACTTCAATATTATCGATCACCCACCACCAGTGGTTGGATCCGATCTTCCTCCATTCGATTCGCATGGTGCTTGCTCCTCCGGGGTTTTTGAGCGCCACCCGGATGGTCTCGCTGTAGGCAGTGGATTTGCCCTCATCGAAGCGAAGAACTTCAACTCCCTCCTGGTTATCATAGGAAACCATGACGGTTCCAGTCTGAGATTCAGCCTGCCAACCTGAATCAAATTTCAGGGTCAGGCTCATGGGCGCGGCTCTCGAGATATCAATTGATGGAGTCCGTAAGGTCGCGTCGAAGGGTCTTCCTCCCGGGGCGTCATCGAATTCATCGCTGTCCGCAATAGCGATTACGTTCGTGCCGAGCGAAAATTTCTCGCGTCGCTGGCCTGGGGCTGCATCAGCCCACCCCTCGGGAGAGGCAAAGGTCCACCCTGACCACTCGACCACCCCGCCTTTCCCATGTGGTGCATTCTTGATCATGTGCCACCCTGGAAGAGCGCCGGCTTTCTGCGCGGTTGGTAAGTCCAGCCAGTCAGTCCCATCTCCGTTGGGTTCAGAGGGGAAAGGAAGTAGCCCCGGCTCAGTGGCCAAGGAGTCAAAGTTCTCGCTGAAATAAGTTGTGACTCCCGAGAAATTGTCACTCTCCTGGGCGATGGCGAACGTCATGCCGCAACTAGCGATTGCAGCCGGGGTGACCCGTGATATCAATGTGCAGATAATCCCCATGTCCCTAAACCTAGGCAGCCTAGACTGATGTCCGGCTGAGGGAAAAGAATAACATTCCAGATCTTCCGGAGAGGAGGCTAATCACAGGAAATTGTAATCCAGCGCGTGACTTGCCCTTCCTCCTGTAAAGGGATCTGAGTCCGGAGAATTCTAAGCCTGCTTTTTCTGACTCACGGAGCGTCTGGATTACTTTCCGGGAACGATTTTCCAGATCTCCCCATTTTTTCCTGATGGTCCCTTGCCTGTGTTGGTGAGCACGTAGACCTCTCCGGTTTGGTCATATCCGAATCCAATGACCATCCTCGCAATGGGGCCGGCTGGGGTCTTTGCGCCGGGGATTACTTTCATGGTCCAGGTCGTCTTGGAGTCCCGGATACCACCATAGAGACCATATTTTTTTCCTGCCCAGCTTTGGGCCCAGTCTGCAAAAAGGTAGACTCCGTTGAGCCCGGGGATCGCCTTGCCTCTGTAGACATGCCCTCCGGTGACACTGACTCCATAACCGGCAGCTTTGCCGAGACCGTCGTGGTGGGGGTAGACAAGCACCGGTGCGACGAATCCCTCCGGAGCAGCTGATACCTCCAACGTGCATGGTTCACTTGGTTTCAGCTGATCGAAGGGAGCGTAACCCTCGTAACGGGGCCAGCCGAAGTTGCCAGCAGAGAGGACGTTGATTTCCTCAAAGCGATTTTGACCGACATCGGCGACGATAATATCTCCGCTCTCATGGTCGACCGTGATACCCCAAGGATTGCGAATTCCCCAGGCGTAGATCTCTTCTCTCCCGTCCTTGCTGCCCTTGAAGGGGTTGCCATCAGGGATGGCGTAAGGGGCTTTGGAATCAATATCGAAACGCAGAACTTTACCAAGATAGCGATTGAGAGCCTGCCCGTTACCTCCCTTTTCGTGTCCGCCTTCCGGAGAGCCCTTTGGGTCAAGGTCGTTGGCTGCGCCCCCATCACCAAGCCCGAGGTAAAGGAAGCCATCCTTCCCGAAAACCAGATTTCCCCCGTCATGGTTCCACTGTGGCTGGTCCACGGTGAAGATGATGCGCTCACTTCTCGTATCGGCCGTGCCGTCAGCCTTGACTTTGAATTCGGAAAGATGCGCCGTGTGATCAAAATCCTCAGTTCCCCCTGACGCGAGTGGTGCGCTGTAGTAGACATACACCTTTCTGGTGGATTTGAACTGAGGATGGAGCGCGACTCCGAGAGATCCACGTTCGTCGAAACCTTTTTTCAGATTCACAATGGACTTACGGAGATCGAGGAAGGCTTTGCCAGGTTTCCCTCCTTTTTCATCGAGAAAGTAAATAACGCCTGTTTGGTCGACAACGAGGTAAGCCTGCTCGCCCTCTCCGTATGGGATCATGCTGAGGGGTGAGACAAAGCCAGATGCAAACTTCTCATAGCTCACGTGGGGAAGTTCCTCTGCGGCCTTGAGGGTGGGCAGGGCAAGACTGAGAGCCAGAGCTGGGAGAAGAAATCGTGGTGTCATCTTGATAGTATTTTGCGCGTTTCCGGTGGTTTGGCAACCCGTCATTAATAGGCACACGTTGATGGGACCGGAAGGGATGAATCGGTAAATATCCAGATGCCTGAACCTCGTATGACCCTAAATTGTTATCCTGCGTTTTTCTTGCCATTGGCTGGATGGGCTGGAGGATCAGTCCCTTGAACCCGCGTCTTGTTCCAGCGCTCTCAGCGATCTTTCTGGCCCTTGTGCTTCCCGTGCCGGCTGCGAAAGTTCAGAAAGTTCATCCGCCCAATATTGTTTTGATCATCGCGGATGACCTTGGCTACGGAGACCTTGGGTGTTTCGGCCAGAAAGTGCTGAAAACACCTCGAATCGATAGGATGGCATCCGAGGGAATGCGGTTCACGCAATTTTATGCAGGGTCGACGGTGTGCGCGCCCTCACGGAGCGTCCTAATGACAGGGCGGCATATGGGGCGGACAGTTGTGCGGGGGAACTCAACCAAGCCGATCGTTCTGCGGGAGCACCATCCCACGGTGGCCTCAGTCCTGAAGAGAGGAGGCTATCGGACTGCCTGCATTGGCAAGTGGGGACTGGGCACTCCTGATAAGCTGAGCAATCCCAATGATGTAGGATTTGATCATTTTTTTGGCTACGTGGACATGTGGCACGCTCACAACTTCTATCCAGAATTTCTTATCAGGAACGGTGAGGTGCAGCAGTTACGTAACGAGGTGGCCCTGCGCTGGAAGTCCTTTCAGGAACCGGGGAGGCCCCAGGCAGGGCGGGGAGTAGCGATCAAGCGGGTTGACTATGCCCCTGACCTCTTCATTGCCGAGGTTGAGAAATTTATCCGTGACAGCCACAGGGAGCCATTTTTCCTGTTTCATTCCCTCAACACGCCTCATGCCAATAACGAGGCAGGTTCCAGAGGGATGGAAGTGTCGGATCTGGGGGAGTTTTCGGACAAGGACTGGCCGGCCCCTGAGAAGGGCTTCGCTGCCATGATTCGCAATATCGATCGTGATGTCGGTCGGATCCTTGATTTGCTGAGGGAACTCAAGATTGAGAAGAATACCCTGGTCATCTTCAGCTCGGATAACGGGCCCCACCAGGAGGGTGGACACCGGGCAGATTTCTTTGATTCAAATGGCCCCCTGCGTGGAACCAAGAGGGATCTTACGGAAGGAGGAATCCGCGTGCCCACCATTGGCTGGTGGCCTGGAACCATTGATCCCGGGGCAGTGGACGACGCTCACTGGTATTTTGGCGACCTGATGGCGACCTGTGCGGAACTTGCAGGAGTAGAGCCTCCCGCCAATATTGACAGCGACAGTTTTGTGGCGCCCCTGCGGGGCGAGCCCCGTGAGAAGCGTTGGACCCGGAAATCCCTCATGTATTGGGAGTTCTACGAGAGAGGGTCGGCCCAGGCGGTTCGTTTCGGGAAGTGGAAGGCCATTCGTAAGCCGATGTTCACTGGGAAGATCGAGCTCTACGACATGTCGAATGATCCGGGGGAAAAGCACGATTACAGCAGGAGGCGACCTGATCTGGCCAGGCAGGCGGCCGGATTAATGGACCGTGCTCACGAGGCTGATCCGAACTGGAAGGTAAGATAGGTGATCTCCTTGAAGTGTTAGTGATGGAAGTGCGCGACATAGTCCGCAAGCTTTGGGCGGGCACGAGGGGAGGTAAGCGGAGAGGCATGTGACTCCCGTGGGATCGCAGTGTGTTATAAGCCTCGAGACTAACAGTCGAATCCCCCTCTATTGGGAAATTATTCGTAGCCTTTTCGGGGCTCCAGAAGTTTACCGTCTCGATACATCGGGATGTTGTAAGCTTTTCCATCATCCCCAAATGTTGGATTCAACCCGGTCTTTTTTCCTTTGTGGTAAGTGGCAATACTCGCAACTGAACCGTCGATTTTCCATGACTTATAATGCCCATGCCTTTTCCCCTGATCAAAATGTATTAGTTCCTTAATGGCTCCAGAATCATGAAAGAATTTAACCCAACCAGAATAAGGCTCCATAGTTTGAATTAGGACAATGGTTTCGCCATCAGGAGTAACGTCTATTGCCGTTTCATCAGCGGCGATTTCTACAACGCTATCTAGCCATTTTTGATTTACAGGATTTAACGCTTTTCGAGTTTCATCAATCAGACCTCCCATTCCCTGTTCCTTGAGCTTTAGGAACTGTCTATCTATAAAACCCTCAAGTTCTCTTCGGTCGTAACGGTAGGGATTACTGGCAGTGTTCTTTGCCTTAAGAAAATTCTGACAAGATTTATAGCTGTCCTCCAACAGGTCATAAATTTTCCCTAACAAATAGTATGACCTGTAAGTGAGGACCTCATCCATCCCCTTGTTCGGCTCGAAACCTTTCTTTTTCCGAAGATATAAAAAATTGCCAATGAGCTGCCGAGCGGTGACCAATTCTCCATTTTCAAACGAGGCCTCGGCTTTGCGAGTATTTTTATACCATTCAAGCAGGAAAGCTTCTTGTGCTGCATGTGGATCTGCTTTTTTGGAAGGCTTCGAACTATCTAATTTCGCAATTTGATAAGCAGAAAACCAATAAGCCAAAACCATAATGGCGGAGATCGACACACCCCAGATGATTACCCCAAACAGATTGGATTTTGGTTTAGGTGGGAGCTTCTCTGGTTTTTGTGCGCCTTCATTAATCGGGCCCTCGTTCTCCCTTACGCTCGGCCATTCACGCGCTCTTCCTTCTTTATTATAACCTGTCCCCCAATGATGAGGCTTTGAATTAGGCAGAGGGTCTAAATTGCCCTC
>DIHT01000004.1 GCA_002420305.1 Akkermansiaceae bacterium UBA5689
TGGCCCGCCTTCAGCAGCTCCTGTCCGTTGCCCTGTTCCTGCTGCTTTCTGGCAGCTCCGGAGGAACGCTCGTATCGGGCCTCCTCGCCGAAGGAACAAAATGGGAAACCCCCTATTATGTCATTAAGGGCCCCAAGCCCGGCCCTACTGTTTTTCTAATTGGCGGCCTGCACGGGAACGAACCCTCCGGGGCCCTGGCCGCGGAACAAATTCGCCATTGGGCCATTCTCAAGGGTCGCCTCGTAGTGCTGCCGCGAGCCAACCAACCCGGGCTCAGAGCCGGAACACGCCACCTGCCGGAACTGCCCCGGGAACGGGCGGACCTAAACCGCAACTTCCCCCAAACTAATGCCGAGAACGAGGCCTCTTCCCTGATCGGCAGGGAAATCTGGAGGCTCGCACAGGAATCCAAGCCGGACTGGGTGATCGATCTCCACGAGGGATATCACTTTCACCAGATCCAATCCAAGTCCGTCGGTTCTACCGTTCTCGCGTCTCGCCCGGGCGATCAGCGTAGCCGCCCATTCGTCTCCAGAATGCTGGCCACTGTCAATACAACCGTTGAAGATCCCAGGAAGCACTTCGTCCCCCTGCGAGGAACCGCCAATGGCAGCCTCACCCGTGCCGCGGCGGAACGCCTCGGGGCCAACTCCCTGATCCTGGAGACTACCACCAGAGAGCAACCACTTTCACTTCGCTCCCGCCAGCATAGGCTGATGGTGCGAACCCTCTTCCAAGACATCGGATTACTCGGGGCGGACGCTCCTACCCTGATCCGCCCCCGGGACCAGCTGAGCATCCATGTCGCCATTTACGACGGAGGGGGAGCCGGCGCAAGCGGGCCTCGCAATCTGCAGAAGGTCATGAAGACAATTCCACGAAGTCTCACCTGGCCCATCGGCCCCTCTGATATCCTCGAAGGAGCTCTCGCTCATTTTGACGTCGTGATCTTCCCCGGAGGTAGCGGAAGCAAACAGGCCGCCGCACTCGGAATCGAAGGGCGAGATAAGGTCAGAGCGTTTGTCGAACATGGTGGCGGCTTCATTGGAATCTGCGCGGGAGCCTACCTCGCAGCAGCCAACTACAGCTGGTCCCTCAAGCTTTGCGATTATAACACCTTCTGCGAGGCGCGTGAGATTCCTGGAGTCGGACGGAAGAGCATGTGGTACCGGGGGCCTTCCTCCACCGTAACGATGCAGCTCACTCCAGATGGCAATGAGGTTTTCGGCCACGGTGGTGAGCCCTTAAACGTGCGTTACCACAATGGCCCTATCGTGTCTCGCGCCGGGATACCTGAACTCTCCGACTATCAGGTTCTCGCCTGGTTTCGTAGTGAGGTCTCCCGCTACGAAACTCAGAGAGGGACCATGATCAATACCCCAGCCATCGTCAGTGGCAAATTCGGGAAAGGCCGGGTTCTCTCAATTAGCCCACACCCGGAATCCTCTCAGAACCTCCACCCCTTGGTCGCCCGCGCAATCCGATGGGCCGGAGGACCGTAAATCGATATTATTTCATGGCTTGGAGGGAGCTTATCTCCTCAAGCCCGAACCGCACCTCTCCCAACCCGGCAACTGTCGCAACGAGTTCGCCTCGCTCAAAGCTGGCCTTCTCGGCAAGAAGAACAGACCCGGATTGCGTTGCTATCCGGAACCGGACTGCCCCGGAAACAACCTTGCCCAGCACAAGGCAGTCCGCCTCATCCAGAATGGAATGCTGCCGGCTCCCAAAGAGAACGGATCCGAGCCGAATATTTCCTTCCTCCAGCGACTCGAAGCCACCCTCTGAAAAATCCCCTGAGCGAAGCAGGAGCCCCTTTCTCTCCCCCTCGACGAGGGCCGCTACTTCTACTGGTAGCGGATGGAAAAACTCAAGTCGTGCTACCTGCGGAGTTGTTACCGTGCGCCCATCCCATCGCCCGCCCAGCTGGAATGCAGAACGGTTCCCCTCCTTGATTTCCGCTGCCAACCGGGAGCCCCCACGCAGAACGAGGTGGGGGAGCATCGCTTCAGCCTCCGCACCCCCCTCCCCATTTACACTTACCCTGTCGATCACTGCCTCACTAAGGCGATCCTCTTTTCCTATCTGCACTGCGAGTCCCACAAAGGCTTTCTTGTCCCGCATCCTCCCCGCGGACACCTTCAGCATCCTCCATCGTCGCCCATCCGGGGAGTGGTAGGCTGTTACATCATAGCCTTCACGCACCAACTTGAGCCAGTAGGGCAGCTTTAGCGAAGGGAGCTCCTTTCCCGTGGCACTTCCCCCCTGGTAGCCCCAGCGCCGAAAATTCACCCGCTTCTCTCCATGAGGGTGCAGTCCCAGTAACGCCTTGCGGTTTTCTGGAGTAGTCCCGTCACATATGACGATGCCCGCATAGGATTCATCGTCCTCGTTGTTGAGGCTCACAACCCTCGCCTGAATCTCACAATCTCCCTCTACCGGCAAATAAACCAGGTGGAACGCGGCAAACCGCTCATCTCCTGCCTTGGGGGCAGCCAGGACCCTGAAGGTGCCGTCCTGCCACCTCACCTTGCCGGGCAATAGTGTCCGACCCAGATCCCGATTGCGCCAAGGCGCAGGAAGTGCCCCTTCAACACCTGAGTTTCCAACCTGGTTCTCTCTTTCTCCCGCATGCTCAATTGTCACCGCCCCAATTTCTTCAAGAGCCAATGACACCAATTCCTTCTCCTCTTTTTCAATTTTCAGAGAATTCTCAGAGAAG
>DIHT01000022.1 GCA_002420305.1 Akkermansiaceae bacterium UBA5689
TGGGTCTACAATTAGGTGCCGAAAAAGGTTTGCTGAAACCCGGAACAAGTATCATTCGGGCGGGTAAGTCTGGAGTGTTTGATAAGGTGCCCATCGAGCTCTCCGTGAAGGATAAGAGTGGCCGCTGGGTGAAGGTTCTCTCTCAGCAGATTAATCAGAGGTCCGAGCATCGGACTCACGTTGTGCTCTACACGAATGATGGAGAGGCGCCAAGTCGCCCTGTTGGAGCAGTAGTCCTGCGGGAGACTGCCCGGACTCCTGCGGTCCGAAAGGCACGTTAGTTCAGAGTCTTTCGAGGTGAGATTCTGCTCTGGCTTGCAGCGGAAACACGAAAAGATCCGTCTGCAGGGGCGGATGGAGCCGGTTTAGTGTAAATATCGAGTGGCCAGTATTGACGGCCCGGGTAGTGCTTGGTTAATTGCCGCGCCCTAATTCAGGGCGCAACACCACCACTGCTATGTCTAAATATGCAATTAATGGATTCGGCCGGATCGGTCGGATGGTCCTTCGCCGATTGGCGGAGAAAGGAGAACTGGATAAGGTCGTGGCGGTCAATGACCTCACCGATAATAAGACTCTCGCCCACCTCTTCAAATATGACTCAAGTCAGGGTATTTTCGATGCAGAGGTCAGTCACGATGATGAGTCTTTCACGATTAATGGGCATCGCATCAAGGCTTCGGCAGAGCGTGATCCTGCAGCGTTACCATGGGGAGACAACGATGTTGACGTGGTTCTTGAATCAACCGGATTCTTTGTAGACCGCGGTGGGGCTGGTAAGCATCTGGAGGCTGGTGCAAAAAAAGTTCTGATCTCGGCTCCTGCCAAGGACCCAGATCTCACCATGTGTCTGGGCATTAATGATGACCTCTATGATGCCAACGAGCATCACATTGTTTCGAACGCCTCCTGCACGACGAACTGTCTCGCTCCCATGGTCAAGGTCCTGCATGACAAATGGGGAATCGAGCGCGGTTTCATGAGCACTATTCACAGTTACACGGGAGACCAGAACCTCCTCGATGCTCCGCATGGAGATCTGCGGCGAGCTCGTTCTGCAGCGGTGAGTATTGTGCCTTCCTCTACCGGAGCTGCGAGAGCCATCGGGCTCGTTATTCCTGAGTTGCAAGGGAAGCTTAATGGAGGAGCATTTCGTGTTCCTACCCCAACTGGATCTCTCACTGATTTCGTGGCAGAGTTGAAGGATGGGGTTTCAGTGACTGCAGAGGAAGTAAATGCGGCCTTTCAGGCTGCTGCGAGTGAGGGCCCAATGGCGAGTGTTCTTGAGTATAGCGAAGAGCCGTTAGTTCTTGCGGACGTTGTTGGAAACCCCCACAGCTCCATCTTCGACTCAGGCCTTACCACAGTCCTTGAAGGGAATATGGTCAAAGTATGTTCCTGGTATGATAACGAGTGGGGTTACTCTTGCCGGGCAGCAGATGCGATGGCTCTTCTGGCAGGGTAAAGGACTCATGTTTGAGCCTCCCCGGTCGCTACTTTAATCAGCGCATGGCCAAGATCAGTATCCGAGACCTTACAGTCGAGGGCCGCGAGGTCCTTCTGCGGGTCGATTTCAATGTCCCTCTGGAAGATGGGAAGATAACGGATGACACCCGTATAGCAGGGGCCCTTCCGTCAATAAGGCATCTTGTTGACGGAGGAGCGAGACTGGTTCTGTGTTCGCACCTTGGAAGACCTAAGGGGGAGCGAGATCCTCGTTACTCACTCAGACCGGTGGCGTTGAGGCTCGGTCAATTGCTCGGAAGAGAGGTCCTGTTTTCTGAGGACTGTATTGGAGAGGAGGCCCTTGAGCAGCGAAAAGAGTTGAGTGCAGGGGAAATACTTCTCCTCGAGAACACTCGTTTTCATGCGGGAGAAAAGGCGAATGATGCCGGCTTCTCCAAAGATCTTGCCGGGAGCGCGTCCTTTTTTGTTAATGATGCTTTTGGCACTGCCCACCGGGCTCATGGATCGACTGAAGGAGTGACTCATCATGTCGAGAAAAGTGCGATGGGATTTCTCATTGAACGGGAGCTTGAGTTTCTTTGTGACAAGCTGGAGGGACCCTCAAGGCCGTTTGTTGTGATTCTTGGCGGAGCAAAGGTCAGCGATAAAATCGAAGTAATCACTTCTCTTCTGGAAAAGGCGGATTCCCTGATTATTGGCGGAGCAATGGCCTTCACCTTCCTGCATGCGCAGGGTCACAAGATGGGGAAAAGTCTTCTGGAAATCGACAAGGCCGATTTGGCTCTGGAGATCCTTGCCAAGGCGAAAGCGAAGGGCGTAAGAATCCTCCTTCCGTCCGATACCCGGGTCACAAGAGAGTTTAAGGAAGGTGCAGAGACGAAGGTTACTCTGAAATATGCGGACGGAGGTGAAATTGAAGAGGATTGGGAAGGAATTGATATTGGCGATGATACGATCGAGAGGTTTTGTGAGGAGGTTGCGACCGCAGGAACTATCGTCTGGAATGGGCCTATGGGTGTGTTCGAAATATCTTCCTTTGCGGAAGGAACGAAGAAGGTCGCTGAGGCTGTAGCTGAGTCAGAAGCTCTCACGATTGTGGGGGGAGGTGACTCAGTTACGGCAGTAAAGAAGTATGATCTCGGAGAGAGAATGTCGTTTATTTCAACTGGGGGAGGAGCCTCTCTCGAGTTGCTCGAAGGGAAGGATCTTCCCGGAGTGGCAGCCTTAAGCAACCTCTAGAAAATTACTATTATGGCACGTAAACTGATTATTGCGGCAAACTGGAAAATGAACAAGGGGCCTGCTGAGACAGCCGATTTCATCTCGGCGTTTCTTCCGAGTGCTCAGGCACTGGCTGGAGAATGTGACATCGTGATTGCACCCCCATTTGTGTCGATTCCTTCTGCTTCTGTATTGTTGGCTGATTCCCCGGTTGCCCTGTCTGCGCAGAACGCCTCTGAACAGGAAAAAGGGGCGTTTACCGGAGAGGTTTCTACCGCTATGCTCAAGGAAACCGGTGTCCAGCATGTGATCCTGGGGCACAGTGAGCGGCGTTCAATTTATGGCGAAGGTGACCAGCTTATAAATGCCAAGGTGAAGAAGTGTCTCGCTGAGGGGCTTCACCCTATTTTCTGCATAGGAGAAACTTTGGAGGAACGGGAAAGTGGTAAGCTCCAAGAAGTCCTACGGCGTCAGGTGAGTGGAGGGCTTGCCGGCCTCTCTAATGACGACATGTCGACTGTTGTGCTTGCTTATGAGCCTGTATGGGCGATCGGCACTGGAGTGACCGCAACGCCAGACCAAGCTCAGGAAGCACATGCCTTTGTTAGAACGCTCGTTGGAGAACAGTTCGGGAAGGAGGTAGCGGAGGCAACCCGTATTCAATATGGTGGAAGTGTGAAGCCTTCAAATTCCGCAGACCTAATGGCCCGGGAGGATATCGATGGTGCTCTGGTTGGGGGTGCAAGCTTGGAGGCGGAAAGCTTCCGTGATCTTATCGCCAATGCGGTGGCCTAGGTGTTGTCGCCGTTGCATACCGCCCGATGAATGCGGCTGTATTCAGGAATCCTGGCGGCGGCTTATTGGTCGGTAAAGGGCCCTTTGAAAGGCTGTCTGGTCCTCCGGAGAGGGGAGTAGCCTTCTATCGAAACGATTTTTCTCTTTCATGCTCCAGGCCGTGGCATGTTCCTTCCAGAGTTGAAATCCTGGAGGAGGGTGAGTCCCCGGAGTTTTTTAGGGAAGAGCATCCTGAAATTGTATGGGAAGAGCCAGAAGTAGAACCTTTCGCCGAGGTTTTCGCGGAAGTATCACAGGCAATTCGGGGTGGATCCATTGAAAAGTCAGTGCCAGTGGCCACTGCGACCGGGCGGATTTGCAAGGGAAGTTGCAAAGGGCTGGGGTCAGCATTAGCTCGAGGGAATGGGCCCCTGCGCCCTTATGGATGGATCGATGGAGAGGAGGGAGTAGTGGGGCTCAGTCCCGAGCTTCTCTTTGAGCTCAACGGGGGAGTTCTCCATACCATGGCTCTCGCCGGGACTGCTCGGGTTGAGGAGAGAGAGGCTTTTGGTGCGGACGAAAAAGAAATCAGGGAACATGAATTTGTAGCTCAGACTCTCCTCGCCAAACTATCTGATCTCGGACAGACCACTCGGCACCCCCGAGACATTATGGAGCTGGGGCCGCTGGTGCACTATCACAGTGCCATCGATGTTGAGCTCAGGAAAAAAGAGTCGATTGACCGATTGGTAAGCCTGCTTCATCCAACGCCTGCCCTCGGGCCGCTTCCTCGGACCGCCGAGACTCTTGGGGATCTGGTTTCATGGCGACATCGCCTAGGGTGCCCACGTTGGTTCGGGGCGCCATTCGGGCTGTTCAGGGATGGTGTGTTTGAGGTCTTGGTAGGGATTCGGATGATCCGCTGGCAGGGACCGCAGGTGGAGGTGCCCTCGGGGTGTGGTGTTATTGAGGAGAGCCGTCTTGTTAATGAGTGGCGGGAGCTTCGTCTGAAGCGTGAGTCTGTTCGTAGTGTTTTTGGCGTTTAATTGGAATGAGAGGAGAAGTAAGATGGCTTGCGGAGGGATAGGCAGGTTTGAAACTTTCAAGGGAATTAATCTGAAGCTTGCAGGAGATTCGTGTGGGCATCTAGGGTTGCGGCGATGAGCGAAGTTTCGGCTCACACGCTGGACGCGTGTCTAAGGCGAGGAGTAAAGGAATTTGTTGTGTGTGCAGGTGCGCGCAACCTTCCTCTGGTTCTATCTGTCATTCGGTGTGATGGAATCAAGGTTTGGAGCCATTTTGAGGAGCGAAGTGCCGCCTTTTTTGCGCTGGGTCGCATTCGTGACTCCGGGGCTCCTGTTGCAGTTATTACTACCAGTGGTACTGCTGTGGCCGAGCTTATGCCTGCTGTGATCGAGGCTCACTACCAGCAGCGCCCGCTTATCGTCATCACCGGTGACCGCCCCCCAAGATACCGTGCCAGTGGAGCTCCCCAGACGATCGAACAAGTAGGACTCTTTGGTAATTATGTGGAGGGGTGTAGTGACATGAATGGCGAAGGTGTAGTCCCTCTTGAGAATTGGAGTGGCTTGTCTCCCTGGCATCTTAATGTCTGCTTGGAGGAGCGTGCGGAGGTGCCGGTTATTTCCGTAACCTCGGAGCAAGTCGGTAGAGCTCACAGTCCCCGACCTCCCGTCACGGCACTTGTTAGTTTCCTGGAGCACACCTTTCGGGGGCTTGTCGTTCTAGTGGGAGGCTTAGAAGAAGACGAACGAGAGGAAGCATACCACTTTCTCAAGGCCCTAGGAGCTCCGGTAGTGGCTGACGCCACGAGTGGATTGAGGGAGCATCTTGGATCGATTGCGCTTACCGACGGAGATGGTATTCTCCACAGCGCTCTTCCGGGAAAGATCCTTCGTCTCGGAGATGTTCCGGTTGGTCGTTTTTGGAGAGACCTAGACACCCATCCTGCGATTGAGGTCCTTTCAGTAACCAGGACGGGCTTATCCGGGTTGGCACGCGATTCTGAGGTAATTGCTGGGAGGGTGCATGATGTGCTCAGGGGAATGGGTAAGCCTCCAGCAGTGGGTGACGTCCTTGATCTGCTCTGCAGATCAAACAAGCGGAGAGGAGTTCTGGAGGAATTACTCGAACGTTATCCAGATAGTGAACCCGGGTTGATGCGGGTGCTTTCCTCTCATGTTGCAACGGGTAATAGTCTTTTTCTGGGGAATAGCCTCCCAATTCGTGAGTGGAACCTTTGTGCGCAGATGGTGGTTCCGGTGGAAGACGTGCTAGCGAACCGCGGCGCAAACGGCATTGACGGTCAGCTCTCTACATGGCTTGGGGGTACAGTCGGGCATGACAAGGCCTGGGGAATTTTTGGAGATCTAACGGCTCTATATGATCTAACGGCGCCGGCTTTCCTGGAACAGGATGATGGGAAAGAGAGGGTTCTAGTTGTCATTAACAACAGAGGCGGCCGGATTTTTGATCGGCTCCCTGACTTCAAAGAGCTTAGCTGCGATGAACATAAACATGTCATAAACAGGCACGATCAGAAATTTGAGTCCTGGGCGGCGATGTGGGGTCTTGACTATCAGCTTGTGACAAAACGCGATCACTTTGACGTGAAGAGCCAAGATCGACCTATCGTGCTTGAGTTGCAGCCCGATGAGAAACAAACAGTAGAGTTCTGGGAGGTCTGGGATTCATGAAGTTGTGGTGCCTCCACGGAGCAGTAGGACTTGCCGCTGACTGGGATGATTTCAAAAAGAGGATGGAGATCGAAGGTCATCAGGTTCATGCCATTGACTTGTGGAGTTATCTCGATGATGCCGACTGTAGCTTTCAGGAATTTGCGGTAAAGATTTGCGAAGCGGCGCGAAAGGAGTCGGCGCCACCTGTTTTGATCGGCTACTCGATGGGGGGGCGGCTCGCCCTGCATGCCTTAATCGAGGATCCTCTGGTATGGAGTGGGGCAATGTTGATTTCGGTGCATCCAGGTCTCGAAGCCGAGAGAGAAAGAGTTCTGCGGATGGGGGCGGATGCTGAGTGGGCGGCGAAGATTCTCACTGGACGGTGGGATAAGTTTTTGAATGAGTGGGAGAGTCAGCCTGTCCTGCAGGGAATGTGTAAGGCTCCACTTGCGGATCGAAGTAATCTTCGTGACAGACAGATTGCGGTAGCCAGAGGATTTACCTCATGGTCATTGGGAAAGCAGCAGAACCTGAGGAATTCCCTAAAGGATATCGATAAGCCGGTGGTCTGGCTGGCGGGGAAAAGGGACCAGAAATTCGCGAGTCTGGCAGATTCAGTGTGGTCACAGATGTCCGACAGTTATCTGCTAGGTCCGCTTGATGCGGGACACAGAGTGCCCTGGGAAGCTCCTGAGGAATTTTCTCTTTGTGTAGAACACTTGCTCGACCTGATTAATCGATAGTTGCAGTGGGCGAGGCCTGAGCCATCATTCCAGCGTGAACTGGATCACAGCAGCCGAGTTTGAGGATATTCGTTACGAAAAGAGCGAAGATGGACAGATCGCGAAGATCACGATTAATCGCCCGGAGGTGAGGAATGCTTTCAGGCCATTAACAGTGAAAGAGCTTCTTGCTGCCTTCGAGCTATCTCACGAAGATGAAGGTGTTGGGGTGGTCATTCTTTGTGGAGAAGGAGAAAAAGCCTTTTGTTCAGGTGGAGATCAGAAAGTCCGGGGAGATGGCGGTTATGTTGGCGGAGATGGCGTCCCGAGGTTGAACGTTCTGGATCTGCAAAAAAAGATAAGGAGCCTTCCGAAGCCCGTGGTCGCTATGGTGGCTGGTTACGCAATTGGAGGAGGGCATGTTCTGCATGTAGTTTGCGATCTTACGATAGCAGCTGACAACGCGCGGTTTGGGCAGACCGGCCCTAAGGTGGGGAGTTTTGACGGCGGGCTAGGCTCAAGCTATCTGGCCCGGATCGTGGGGCAGAAGAAGGCCCGCGAAATCTGGTTTTTATGCCGCCAGTATGATGCCGAGGAGGCGCTGGAAATGGGTCTCGTTAATACTGTTGTTCCCTATGAGCGACTGGAGCAGACGACGGTTGAGTGGTGTCGAGATATGCTCAGGCATTCCCCTCTGGCTCTCCGGTGCCTCAAAACAGCTCTTAATGCTGATTGCGATGGGCAGATGGGGTTAGTCGATCTCGCAGGTAACGCGACGTTGCTCTATTATCTGACGGAAGAGGCGAAGGAGGGGAAAAAAGCTTTTCTCGAGAAACGGGAGCCAGATTTCGGGAAGTTTCCTAGATTTCCCTGAAGAGGTGATATGCTGAAGAGCTACTTAATAGCTGCACGACCCAAAACCCTGCCCGCGGCATTTGTCCCGGTCTGGGTAGGTTGCCTTCTTGCTTGGCGCTCTGCTGGGTCAGTGGATTGGTATCTGGCCGTGTGGACTTTCCTTGGTGCCGCAGCCATCCAGATTGCGACCAACTTTTTTAATGATGCGATTGATTATGAAAGAGGAGCAGATACGGAGTATCGTCTCGGTCCTCAACGAGTAACGGCCAGTGGCTTGCTTTCACAGCGGGCAGTCTACGGTGGAGCGTGGGCATGTCTCATTGCTGCGTGCCTGTGCTCTCTTCCGCTATTGCAATCCCGCGGGTGGATCATAATCGCCGTAGGGATTCCCTCCCTGTATCTTTCGTATGGTTATACAGGTGGATCTTTCCCTCTTGCGTATCTGGGTTTGGGCGAGGTGTTTGTGATTCTGTTTTTTGGGCTTGTTGCGGTTGGGGGCAGCTATTTTGTCCAGGTAGGGACATGGGACTGGCCTGCAGGAGTCCTTGGTTTGCAGGTGGGTCTTCTCAGTGCGATTCTGATTGCGATCAACAACCTCAGAGATGTGGAAGAGGATAGGCGGAGTCATAAAAATACGTTGGCTGTGCGTTTTGGGTCTGTGGTGATTCACCGAATGATTACAGCTTTTGTCGTTGGAGCCATGATGCTGTCTTTTCTTGGAAGCTTCTACGGGGCTCCATGGTTTCCGGTTCTGAGTATTCCTTGGTTCCTCATCGGTTTATTCTGTGTGAGGGGGGTGAAGGCTTCTCCACCGAGCGAGCGCTACAACCGGTTTCTTGCTATTGCAGCTATTCAGTTAATGCTATTTGCCGTGCTGTTTACGGTTGCGGTGTCGCTCTAGCAGGACGAGTGCAGCAGGAAGATCTAATCGCAAAGGTAATGGAGCCTATCTACCATTGGAAATACAGCATCAAAGCCAACAAGAGGCTTAATGCCGTTTCCTCGCGGAGAGAATTTGAGGGAGCTTTGCTTCGGATCGGAGAAGGCTTTGGGTGTCTCCATCCGTGGCCAGAGTTGGGAGATCCCGATCTTGAAGAGTTGCTCATGGAATTCCGCGGTAATGATCTGGTTAGCGACCTTGCGAGAGGTGCATTCAGGATGGCGAAGGTCGATGGTGCGGCCCGCGAGGCAGGGGAGTCATTGATTGAATCTGTGACGCGGTATATTCCCGAAAGTCACGCAACTTTGCCGGAATGCTCCATGAGTGTAGTGGAAGAGTCAGTTCGCCGGGGCTACGATACGATAAAGCTCAAGGGGGACAGGCTATTCGCAGGCCAGCTCAAGTCTTTAGAAGAAATCGCAAGGCGTTGGCCCCAATTGTCCTGGCGCATCGACTTTAACGAGGTTCTCACTAGCGAGGAGACTATTGAGTTGAGTCAAAGGCTTTCTCGCTATCTCAGGGAACGGATAGACTTTCTGGAAGATCCTTGTCCATGGAGCAGGGAGGAATGGGGCCGTATCCGGAAAACATCGGGACTGAATCTTGCACGCGATCGCGGGTCCCACCATCTGGAGAAAGATGAAAGGATCCTGGTGGTGAAGCCTGTTCGAACAGATATCAAGGTTGGGAAGCTTGAAGGGAAGACGCTGGTAGTGACCAGTAACATGGACCATCCTCTGGGTCAGTGCTTCGCCGCTCACCAGGCAGGAAAAATGAGGATGGAAGGGGTGAGGTTGTCGATTGGGGGGTTGCAGACTCATGGGCTTTTTGAGGCTGATCAGTTCACAGAGCGGTTGGGGGTTGCGGGTCCGACTTTTACTGCTCCAGGAGGAGCAGGCCTTGGATTTGATGACCTTTTAGAGAAGCTGCCATGGAAACGCCTGAGCTGAGAGAAAAGGACTTCTGGAATTCGGAGAGGTGCTGTGTGTTGCCGCCTCCCGGCCATGAGGGACAAGCAGAGGAGATTCGCGATGCCCTCGATGATCAGGAGAGTGTGGTTTTTGCTACCTCTGGTTCCTGTGGTCCACCCAAGTGGGTCATGTTCCAGCGAAGTGCACTTCTTGCGTCGGCCAGAGCAGTGAACCAACTCCTTGAGGTCTCAGAGAGCGACCGTTTCATGGTCGCTCTACCACTGTATCATGTAGGAGGCTTCGGGGTAGTGGCACGGGCATACGAGGCAAAGTGCCACGTTAGGCCTTTGGAAGGGCGTTGGGATGCGAGGGGCTTCAAGGAGGCGATCGAGTCAGATCACTCCACCCTGACCTCATTAGTGCCCACGCAGGTTCACGATCTTGTGGCGCTTGGGTTGAAAGCTCCTGAATCGCTACGTGCGATTATTGTTGGTGGAGGGAAACTGGATGAAAAAGAGGGTCAATGCGCTCGCGATCTGGGATGGCCGGTCCTGCAAAGTTACGGAATGACCGAGGCTGGGTCTCAGATAGCTACTGCCGATCTGGCCTCTCTCGATGAACCCTTCCGAGCAGCTCGTCTTCCGATCCTGCCAATCTGGGAATTCCGAGTAAGTAAGGAGGGGTGCCTGGAGTTCAGAGGGCCAGCTCTGTGCACGTATTACATCGAGAGACATCGTGGGGAGATGTGTTGCCGGAAAGCTGGTAACAAGGAGGGCTGGTTCAGGAGCAGTGACCTCGTAAAGATAACGGGGAACCAGCTGACGGTGAATGGCCGGGCCGATCGGAAGGTCAAGATTCTCGGGGAGCTTGTGGACGTAGAGGCGCTGGAGAGTGAAGTTAAAGAGTATCTCGACTACGAGAGCGCGTATCTTCTGGCGCTTCCCGATGCAAGACAGGGGATGCGGGTGGTGTTGGTTGTCGAAGAGGATTTCGACAGGCCTTCCGGCCTTCTCAAGAAGTTGAACGAGGGCAGGGCTGGTTTTTTGAGGGTCAATGCGATCGAGTCGGTAGGCCGATTGCCAAGAACCGAGATGGGGAAGGTTGATGTTGCTGCCCTCCGGAAGCGGCTCAGCTAGCCCAGGAATATTCGAGGAGATTGAAAGTTCTGCGGTAAACCCTGCAGAGGCTGCTTCTCATTCTTCCGAGGCGGAAATTTGAGGGGATAAAAGCATCATCGATATTCTGGCTATTGGA
>DIHT01000020.1:0-8013 GCA_002420305.1 Akkermansiaceae bacterium UBA5689
GACCGACGTGGCGATCAGCGGACCGGGCATCCCCGGGATCGTGGCCCTCGGAGACACCGAGAACGGCAGCCCACCAGTCTACATCATCAGCCTGCCTGCCGCTGACGAAGATGGAGATGGTCTCCTGGACGCATGGGAGGTCTCCTGGGGTGCCATCAATGAGCTGACGCAGCTCACTGCAGATGGGGATTTTGATAATGACGGATTTCCCGACCTCGAGGAATATGCGGCTAGAACTGATCCAACTGACGAGGACTCTGATGACGATGGGCTTACCGACGGGGTGGAAGTCTCTGCCGGTACGAACCCTCTCAACGAGGACAGCGACAGCGATGGACTACCTGACGGGGCCGAGACCGGAACCGGGATTTTTGTGGATGCCGGTGATACAGGAACTGACCCGCTTGATATTGATACCGACAATGATGGCGCGAGTGACGGGTTGGAAGTGTCAGAGAATACGGATCCAAATGACTCTAGCAGTATTCCGTCTTTCGAGGTAATCCAGCCTTCCTTTGTTCCGATCAATGAGATCGCGGCTGGTATCACCTACGGGCCTGACCTGAGTCAGGCTGGGCTCAACTATCAGGAAAATCACTATGCTGGAGGGGTGGTCCTAAACAATCAGGCAGAGGGCAATTATGACGCTCACGTTTCCGGGAATCCAAGCCCGTTGCGCTCCCGGACGGATATCGTGCCCTGGGCCAGTTATGGGAATGGAGGTGGCCAGATCTCCAGCCGGAACGCCGCCTGGCTCGATGGTGGGGGTGACAATTTTACCGTCCGGATCAATGGATACATCGATATGTCATCCTTTGCCCCGGGGACCTACAACATCCACCTCGGCGCCGATGACACCAACTATTTCATCATGGATACGGAGGATGGGCAGGTTGTCGCACAGCACAATTGCTGCCCCGAGAATCAGACCACAGCCTTCACGATTACCTCTGCGGGGTTCTTCCCCTTTGACAATGTATTTGGCGAGCAGGGTGGCGGTGAGTGGTTTGATGTCGGCATCAGCGGCCCTGGCATCAACGGTATCGCAGCTCTTGGCGACGTCGAAAATGGGAGCCCGCCTGTGTATCCGATTGGTCTGGACTCGACCGATAGTGACGATGACGGCCTCATTGATGGATGGGAGCTTCTCTGGGATGACATCGACGACTTGAGCCAGCTATCTGAAAATGGAGATTTTGATAACGATGGACTCTCTGATCTCGCGGAATACACCGCAGGAACGAATCCAACGACTGAGGATACGGACAATGACGGCATTGTTGATGGTACGGAAGTCACTATCGGGACGGATCCAGCCAATCCCGACACTGACGGTGACGGCCTGAGCGATGGGGTGGAAACCAACACCGGCACCTTTGTTGGCGGCGGAGACACGGGAACCGATCCTCTTGAAAGTGATACTGATGGAGATGGTCTTGCAGATGGCCAAGAGATAGCGTTTCGGAGTAATCCCCTCGATGAAAACTCATTGCCGGACGCGCCAATCGTTCAGCCCTCCTTTGTTCCGATCAATCTGCAGCCGGATGGCGCCGTGTATGGTCCAGATCTCGAGACCCCGGGCCTCGATTACCAGGAGAACAAGTATAATGGCGGAGTGATTCTCAACGGACAGGGTCGGAATAATTATGACATTCACGTTTCCGGCGACCCGGCTCCCAACTCCTCGGTGACTGCTATCGTCCCCTATGCCAGCCACGGAGGGGGAGGAAACTTTTCCACCAGGAATGAACCGTTTATCGATAATGGAGGAGATAATTTTACGGTCCGCTACAACGGGTATCTCGATATGAGGGATTATGCTCCGGGTGACTACACCATCTATCTCCAGTCTGACGACACCAACTACTTCGTCATGGATACCGTGGACGGAAGGTTTGTGGTAGAGGATCCAAGCTGTTGTGGAGAAGTTTCCGCGGTCCTCGCTATCTCACTTCCCGGTCTTTTTCCGTTTGATAATGTGTTTGGCGAGCAGGGTGGCGGGGAGTGGACTGACGTAGCAATCAGCGGTCCTGGTATTCCGGGGATTGTAGCGCTGGGTGATGTCGAGAATGGAAGTCCACCGGTTTATGCCATCGGAACGAGAATGACTGACAGATATCTTTTCGAAGTGAGCTCTCCCGACGGTGAAGACAATCTTGAGTTTACCTGGAACAGTTTCTCCGGTCAGGAATATTCCATCGTGAGTAGTGATGATCCGGTTGGTAATCCAAGCCCTTCTGCCTGGGAGCTCGTCCCGGGTCTTGAGGCAATTGCATCTACTCCTCCGGTGAACTCAGTCTCGATCCCAAGACCTGCGGATGCTACCCGGCTTTACAAACTGGTTGCTGGTCCAATTCCTCCGACCTTCTTCGATGATTTTGAATCAGGTCAAGGAGGATGGACGACGTTTGAGAATGATCCTGAGCGGAACACCCTCTGGGAGCTGGGAACTCCATCGGGTACGACGGGGCCGATTTCGGGAGCTGGAAACTCAGCGAATGCCTGGTCGACGAATCTAGGGGATTTTGGCCCGAATTCCGACGTCACGTTGCGCTCCCCTGCGATCGACTTGTCGGGACTTGCCGCTGCACGCCTGACCTTCGAAGTCTATCGTGATGCGGATGGATTCTCAGATGCCGCGGTAGTGCGGTTCCTGCGTGCTGCGGATGAAGTTGTGCTCGGGAATGAGGTGCCTCTCGATATGACAGTGTTCGATATCGATTGGATTCCTACAGAAATTCCTCTGCCTCTGCAGGCAGCAGGTGAAGAAATCTTCATCGAGTGGAACTTCACCAGCGACCAGAGCCTTGATCCCTACAGTGGTCTCTCGATTGATAATGTGGGTATCGTAGCCGAGTAGGGATAGTCTGGAGCAAGAGCCGTTAGTCCCTCTGTGTCCCTCTTACGAGAAGAGCTCGGAGGCTGCGCCTAGCCAGGATACCAAATCGTTCGTGGATCCTCCTTGGCGCGCTGGTAATCCCATGCCCGGTCGATGAGGGCATGGAGATCTACCCGTGGACGCCATCCAAGGAGAAACTTGGCCTTGGAGTTGTCGAGCCACGTACTGTGAAACTCAGTGGCAACTTCGACAGTGGGAAGGTTTCGTGAGGTAGCGAGATATTGGCCGACGGCCCGGTAGTCGACTGGCTCGTCCATGCACACATTGAACGTTTCCTGATGGGATGCCTCGGGGTTCTGGAGGGCCGCTATGATGGCGGAAAGCAGGTCGTCCAGATGGATGAAGTTTCGTTTTACTGGGACGCCTTCCGGGTCAAGCATTACAGGAATGGTTTCGCTGGAGGCATACTCTGCGGCCCTTGGAGGATCTACGAGGTCGCACCACCGAGGGCCTCCAAACACGTCCTGTCCGAACGTGAGTGTATAGCGGAAATCGTCTTTTTCCATAATCCAGGGAGCTCGGAGGCAACATCCGGCGAAATCATACTGGATATAGTACTGCTCAAGCATGACTTCCTCGAGCACCTTGGAAAGCGCGTAGCACCCGGGGTAGGCACTATGAGCCTGAGTTTCGGTGACGGGAAGAGGGTGGGGATAGAAGAAGTGGCCCATACCCGCATCTCCCCCGATGAGAAGGAACTGCTCAAAGGACTGACTTGAGCGGCATCCCTCGAGGAGCCAGAAGAGCCCCTTGACGGTCACGTCCATGACGTTGTCCGGAGTTTCCTTACAGGTCGCAAGGTGAACCACGTGTGTAATGTCACATAATGCGTTTTCCACGTCAGAGCGGATCGAGATATCGCCCTTAATGATTTCAAGCCCCTCCTGCTCTGGAAGAGTTCGGTTGTGACACAGGGCACGAATAGTGACATCCGGGAGCTCGTTGCCATTGACGATACGGGTGATAAACGCTCGGCCAACCTTGCCGGTTGCTCCGGTGACTAGAATTTTCATGGGGTAAGAGTATCGGTTAAGGGTTGCTGGCGGGACGCTCCTTGGCGAACCGGGTGAATTCGAGCTCTCGCCGGGTGTTATGAACCCTGTTAAGAGAGGGAAGGGATGGTTTTATGAAAGGGCAATGCCAAAGCTCTTACGGCAAGATGAAGCACAGGGCAAAGGTAGTTCGGATTGATCATTCATGGCTGGCCGTTGGAGTCAGGACGGCTTTGACGATCTGCCGGTTGTGCATTGTCTCGAAGGCATGATGCCATTCGTTAAGGGGCCAGATTCCGCCGAGGGCGGGGGTGACATCAAGTTGACCACTGGCCATCATGGCAATGACCGTTTCCCACATGGGCCAGTTGTGGCTAAAGCTGCCCTGAAGAGTGACGTTTTTCTGAACGAGGGGATCCAGACTGAAGTTTAGAGGTTGAGGGCCCCAGCCTACCTTGCTGATCCAGCCGGCTGGCCGCACGACCTCGATCGCGGTCTGAAGGGCACTGGAGGCTCCCGCGGCATCAATAACGCCATCACAACCCAGTCCATCTCCGCTTCGGGCCCACTCCTCGACTCCGTCGGTCAAGGGGGTGCAGCCATACTTCTCGGCAACCTGCAGACGGGTCGCATCAGACGCCAGTCCTGCCACGGCCACTTCCGCACCTGCGATTTTTGCGAGGTGAGCCGAGAAAATACCGATGGGACCCGGCCCAATCACCAGAATACGATCCCCGGGCCTGACGTTTCCGTTATGCACCACAGCGTTGTAGGCGACGCAGCACGGTTCGGTCAGGGCGGCATGTTCGTAGGGCACGCCCTCCGGCAGGTGGTGCAGGATGCGCTGAGGCACGGCGACGAACTTGCGCATGGCCCCATCGACCAGAGCGCCGTAGCCCCTGCGGGATGGATCAAGATTGTATAAGCCTTGGCGGCTGAGAGGGCTGAGCGGGTCGATGATCGCAGAGGTTTCACTCACGGCGCGATCGCCTTCCTGCCAGCCTTGGACGTCATTGCCGACCTCCCTGATTCTTCCGCAGAACTCGTGACCGAGCACGACGGGGTAATTCATTTCCCAGCTCACACCGCCCTGCCACATATGGAGATCACTTCCACAGACTCCGATTGCTTCTACCTCCAGGAGGACCTCGTCGGATTTTATGGTAGCTCTTGGAATTTCGCGCAGCTCGACGCTGTTGGGCTCGGCGGCATAGTTGACAACAGCAAGGTCAGTTCTGGAATTGGGCATGACAGGACAAAAGTCAGTGACGGGAGTGGTAGTTGCCCTTCACTTCCTCTACGTAGTTTTTGAGAGCGGAGTGAGGATCCTCGGCTGCGGTGAGCGGATGCCCGATGATAAAGTAATCTGCTCCCATGCGCGCGGCCTGAACGGCATCAGTCACGCCAAAGGTGGACACGCCGACCGGTCCTGAAGTGGCATCGAGGGTGGCGGGGAGCCACTGGATAGAATCCCGGGTTGGGTCTGCACTGCGTTCATCCGCGCTGTAGTGAAGGTAAACGAGGTCTGCTCCCCACTCGTGGCACTGCCTCGCTCGTGAGGGCTTATCCGCAGCGCCGATGGTGTCTACGACCACCCCGATACCGAGCTCCTTGCCTGCGCTAATCGCCGAGAGCACCGTGGCGTCGGAGGCGTTGCCACAGACCGTCATTATTCGAGCGCCCTCTTCTTTCGTGTGTCGGACATTGCGGCGACCTCCATCCATGGTTTTATAGTCAACAACGACTGGTATGGAGGGGAAGGCCTCGACCACGGCGCGCACAGGTGCAAGTCCCTGACAGGTGACCAGAGGAGTGCCGATTTCCAGCCAGTCGAAGCCCGCCTCTACCGCGATGGCAGCCATTTCCAGGGCTTCAGAGGTTGACTGGTAATCGAGGGCAATCTGGGTGATGGGGAATTGAAGGTCCAACGGAGGAGAATCTGAAGGTCTGTCAGAGGCAATGCAATCTACTTGTAGCTGGTCGCCCGCAAGAATCGCCCACCCCGGGGTGGGAAAAGAATTCTGAATCAATAGCGGCGGATCCGGATTTCAAACAGGGACCGAGGTTTTGGGTAGCAGCCCGACCCGGTATCGCAGGACAATAGCCCACGGCGGATCTGCCCATCGGGACAGAAAACGGTTCGTGACCTCACGCCAAAATTACAGGAGTCTCGGCCCCAATGCGGTTGGTAAGAACGGCAGCAAGGCTCTTCTGGCTCTGGACCCTACTCGGGACCCTGTGGGCGTGGATATGTCCCGCTCATTTCACATGGTTCGTCAGGGAGACCTTTCCGGGAACAGACCTCAAGCTGGTTCCCCTCGGGCTTGGAGTGATCATGCTGGGTATGGGATTGACTCTGAGCTTTAATGACGTGAAGCAGGCCCTTTCTGTTCCGCGGGCGGTGGTCATCGGAGTGCTGGCTCAATTTCTCATCATGCCCTTCCTTGGGTGGGGAGTTGCCACTCTCTTTGGGCTGGATGACGAATTTAAACTTGGACTTATCCTGGTGGCTTGTTGTCCCGGAGGAACCGCCTCCAATGTTGTGAGTTATCTCGCTCGAGCCAATGTCGCTCTCAGTGTTCTGATGACGATGTGCTCAACCCTGCTTGCGATTGCTCTGACACCCTATCTGACCAAAGGCTATGCCTCTCTGGCAGTTCCCATTCCTGTCGATGCCTGGGCGATGCTAAAGGCGATGCTGGCGGTAGTGCTGGTGCCGGTAGTGGCAGGACTGGTTCTCAACCGTATTCTCGGATTAAAAGCCCGGAAGGTGGCAGGAGAGGTTTCGCCGCTTTTGTCCATTGCGGTGATCGTTCTCATTGTCGGAGGGATTGTTGGGGGCAACAAGGAGCGCATCCTCGAAAATCTCAATATGCTACTTCTTGCGGTCTTTGTTCTTCACGTTGCTGGATTTGTGATGGGCTACCTCTGGGCTCGTCTCCTCCGCCTAGGTGAAAAGGAGCGGAGGACGGTCTCCATCGAGGTAGGAATGCAGAATTCCGGCCTCGGGGCGACCTTGGCCAAGGTTCATTTTGCGGCCCAGCCCGGAGCGGCCATGGTATGTGCGATTTCTGCTCTCTACCACTGCCTGATAGGGAGCATACTGGCTAGTTTGTGGCGGTCTCGCCCGCCCGAAGACCAGGAGCGTGCGGGAGTAAAAAATTCTACTCTTTCCGAGTAACGCGGGCTTGATTCACCAGTGGGCAGGGTGTATCCGGTTTGCGATGAAAAACAGCACCCTCTTTGCCCTTGTTCTTTCCGCCATGTTCCTGATTTCTGGAGCATCCTCGCGAGCCGAAAATCTTGCAGAAATTCTGGAGAGTGCTGGGTTGGGAACCCTGATCGGAACGTGGGTAGACCAGGACACTAACGGCCAAGCGATCTCTCTCACCTATACCTGGCGGATTGAGGACCGGGTTCTGGGTCTCAGCATCAAGGTGCCGGGTGACAATTCGGAAGGTCTGATCGCGGTAGATCCTGAGAGTGGAGAGGTGATGCACGTAAGCGCCGACGAAAATGGCGGCGTGGGTATGGGCCAATGGGCAGATGAAGGTGGAGTAGCGACGCTGACCCTAAAGAGCGTGGACAGTGATAAGAAAGAAGAGACCGTCAAGGTGAGCCACCAGATTGAGAATGGTAAGCTCATCGTAGGTCTCAAGAATGTTACCACAGGCGACGAGGGAAAAATCACTCTGGTAAGGCGTTCGGAGTAAGGCTCCTCACCATTCAGGCCAGCAGTTCTCTGACGACCCGTCCGTGGACATCGGTAAGGCGAATGTCTCTGCCTCCAAACCTGTGAGTTAAGGCTTCATGGTCCACTCCGAGGAGGTGGAGGAGAGTTGCGTGTAGATCATGTATCTCCAAGCGCCCCGAGACAGCCTTGTAGCCCCATTGATCCGTCTCTCCGTAAGACATGCCCGGCCTGATGCCGCCTCCTGCCATCCAGAGGCTGAAGCCGTGCTCGTTGTGGTCTCGACCGGACCCTCCCTGAGCGAAAGGCGTACGGCCGAACTCGCCTGACCAGAGGACGAGGGTCTCATCGAGCATTCCGCGGCTTCGAAGGTCTCGCAAGAGGGCAGCGATCGGCTGGTCTACTGCCCGGGCGTTGTCGCCATGGTTCCT
>DIHT01000020.1:8430-21523 GCA_002420305.1 Akkermansiaceae bacterium UBA5689
GCGATAATGCATTGCCGGGCGTAAGTCTGGGTGTGTGGGTAGTCGGCATTGAGACCATAGAGGCGCCGGATGGACTGAGGTTCTCCATCCAGCGACATAACCTCGGGAACCGCAAGCTGCATGCGTGCGGCGAGTTCATAGTTAGCAATGGCAGCCTCCAGCTCTGGCGAGATCTCCGGGGCTCGCTGGTTGAGCTGGCCGACTAGTCGTCTCTTTAGGGCCTGCGAATGAGCACCACGTTCGTGGGGGGTAATGTTGGCCAGGGGGGCGCCGATCGCATTGAGGAGGCTCCCCCTGGCAGTCGCGGGAAGAAAGCCGTTGCTGAAGCAATCGAGTCCTCCGGAGGGAATCTGGCCGCCATTGAGAACCACGTAGCCAGGTAAATTGTCGTTGTCGCTTCCAAGCCCGTAACTGGCCCACGCGCCCATGCTGGGTCTTCCCTGGAGACCGGTTCCGCTGTGTAGAAAGAAGTTCGCACTGGTGTGCTCGGGGAAGCGCGAGGTCATCGATTTAACGATGCAGAGCTCGTCTGCTACTTCCGCTACTTTGGGAAAGAGGTCGCTCACCCAGGATCCAGTTTGACCTCGCCTCCTGAAATCCCAGGGAGATTTGAATACCTTGCCGATGGACTCGAACTGCGTTTTTTCAATCTGTCCAATCTCCTTGTGAGGGTCTTTGCCGTGGTGCTTCTCAAGCATTGGCTTGTAGTCGAAGGAGTCGACCTGAGAGACGCCCCCCTCCATGAACAGGAAGATGATATTGCGCGCCTTTGGCGTGAGGTGCCGCTCGATCATGCCCCCGGCCCCGGCCTTATCGAGCAAAGCGCTGCACGCGAGAGATCCGAATCCCAGCGAGGAACGGACGAGCATTTCGCGACGTGCGATAGCTGAGGGATCGATACGCATGTGGCGAAGGATAATATCTACGCAGAGTGTAGTGCCTCCGCGAGGTGAAGGAACTCCTCTCCGAATTGTGCAACTCTCTCACGGATATCTTTATTGAGTTCACCCGAGTCAGAGATCGCTCCTTTCCCTGCGTAGACGAACCTAGGTAGAATAATAGTCCGGAAGTCGAGCATAAGACTGTTGGCCGCCGCCATCACCGACATGTAACTTCGCTCTCCTCCGGCTGAGCAGAGAAAGCCGGCGACTTTACCTGTGAGGTGGCGTCCCGCGAGCTCGATGGCATTCTTTGCGGCTGCGTTAATGTCGTAATTGTAAATCGGGACGGCAAATACCACGGCGTCCGCATCGGTAAAGCGCTCTTGTAATTTCGCCGTATCAGGATGTCCATAGGCGGAAGTTCCATCGCAGGTCGGCAAGTTCAGATCCCGGAGGTCGAGAGAGGATATTTCCGCGCGATCATACGCTCGCCAGATGGACTCCAGTTCGCCGGCGAGACAACGGCTACGGCTTTCTGGATGCAGGCTGCAGGAGACGATCAGGATCTTCATCTGATCTGAGTATCGATAATTCTCCGCACGTTTCAATGCTCTGTGGGTAGGAATGAGTTGACTTTGCCATTTCCGGGCCAAGTGTGCGTTTCATGTTCAAGCACGCCACTGCTGCCTCACTCCTCTTGGCTTTCGTCGCCACGTCGGTTCAGGCAGAAGAACCAAAACTGGAATCCGACCGTGACAAGGCCTCCTACTTGATTGGACGCAATATCGGGGAGACAATCAATCGGGACGGGATCAAACTGAATATCGAAAACCTTGTAATGGGCCTGCGTGAGGGTCTCACCGGTAAAGATTCAAAAATCTCGGAAGCTGATGCAGTGAAGATTATGGAGACATTTCAGGCTGAAATGCAAAAGCAGGCAGAGGCCAAGGCGGCTTCGGCCTCAGCAGAAAACCTCGCAGCGGGGACCAAGTTCCTTGCGGACAACAAGAAGCGGGAGGGAGTCAAGGTGACCAAGTCAGGACTTCAGTATGAAGTGATTTCGGCGGGCAAGGGGGCAAAGCCGACTCCCCTTGATACAGTCACAGTTCACTATCATGGGACTCTGATTGACGGGGCGGTTTTCGATAGCTCAGTCGACCGGAAAACCCCTGCTACGTTTCCTGTCAATGGTGTGATTGCGGGTTGGACCGAGGCGCTCCAGCTCATGGAGGTCGGGGCTAAATACAAGCTCTTCATCCCGGCAGATCTGGCCTACGGAAAGTCCGGGGCCGGGCGAGATATCGGCCCGAATTCCACTCTGATCTTTGAAGTAGAGCTGCTCTCGATCAAGGGGCAGGAAGAGAAGAAGTAGTCTTCTTCGTACCTATTTCTCCTGAAGGCTCCCTCAGGGGAGCCTTTTTCTGGAGCTAGCGGGGACTCCTAAGCCGTTCCCTGACTAGTTCTCCGAGGTATTTCACCGGTAGAGAACCATGGGCAAGAACGGCCTCATGGTAGCGTCCAAGATCGAACTTGGCTCCTTGTTCTCTCTGGATCTCGCGGCGTAGATCATACAGGGCCATGCGTCCCACGAAGTAGGTGCTCAGTTGCACGGTTGACTGTTTGGAGCGGATGATCTTGAGCTGGGCCTCTCCCTCCGACTGGAAGGACTGATTCATCAGGAAGCCGAGAGCCTCGTCGTCGCTCATCCGGGTGCAGTGCATACGGTGATCGAGGATCGCATTAGCTACTGCACGGAGGTAAAACTTGAGCTGGGTCAGACGCAGGGCGGGGTCCCCTTCACCGTAGCCCTGGTCGATCATCATCTGTTCGGTGTAGACGGCCCACCCCTCGATGAAGACCCCGGAGAGCAGGAGGCGACGAACCGGGGAGCTCTCCCGGTTGTGGTAGGCGAGTTGCACATAATGGCCCGGGTAGGCCTCGTGGATGGTGAGGATCTGCAGCATGTGGCGGTTGTATTCCTGCAGGAAACTCTCCACCCGGTCCGCATCCCAGTCAGCGGGAGGGGGGCTGATCGCGTAAATGGTCCTGTTTTCCGGATCGAGGGGAGGAGCGGGCTGGATGTATGCCAGTGAGTTTCCGCGGTGAAACTCCGGCATTTCCTTCAACTCACACCGGTCGGGGTCTGGGAGGCGCAGGATATCGTTTTTTGCGATGAAGTCCTTCAGTTTGTCGACAGTGGCCCGGGCATCAGCGAGGAGCTTTGTGGGCTCACCGTGTTCCCTGCCGACGGCATCAAGCACCCGGGTAATAGTTTCATGGCGTCCGATTGCATCATCGGGAGGAAGGGGCGTCCCGAGGTGATATCTGCCCCAGAGTTGCCGGGCAGTGACGTACATTTCACCCGTGACACGATGGAATTCGTCCTCGGCGCGGGCGAGGACCTCGTCGGCGGTAATGTCGCCATTGACGGAGAGCTGCAGTTTGCGGTCGAACTTCTCCTTGCCCAGTCGCCATTCACTTCTCGCCCGGGCGCGAAGGTCGGTTTCAAGGAACTCCTGGTAGGCACGCAGGTGAACGAGCAGGTCGTCGGTGACCTTTTTCAGCTCCGTGCATTGCGGGGAATCCCCCGCCAGTTCGTAGATGCCCTTCTCGTAAAAATCGATCACCCCTCGGTTCTGGTTAATACTCGTCTCAAGGACAGGCAGGGGAGGGTTGGTCAGGGTGCGTCGGGCCTCAGTGACTACTTCCGGGAGTTGCCGGATTCGTGCGATGACACTGGAGATGTTTTCCTCGTGGGGAAGGCTCGACTGGGTGAGCAGGCTGTAGACACTGCCACTCAGGTAGTGGTTGTAGGTTCGGGGATCCTCCTCGAATGCTGGAATATTTTCAGCCAGCCAGCTCTGCTCCTCGAGATGGTGGCGAAAGACCTCTAGATCGATCTGGGCGGAGCGGCTGAGATCGTCATGGCTGATTTCGCCTGTGAGCCTTGAGAGAGTCTGGCGCTGCAGTGCGGTCCGGTTTTGTCGCGCCTCGACGGAGAGCTCCTCGATCTGGTCATCGTAGCGGTGATCTCCCAGCTGGCTGGCGTGGACCGGGCACTGGCGAAGATGTTCCTCGAGATAATCATCGAAGAATTTGTAAAACTCTTGGTCAGGCATGCGTTCAGGAAGAGGGTTTTGATATCCAGTCCTTAAGCTCGCGTCATGGTTGACCGTGCCAGAGCGGGCCCTCTGGTCCGAGCTCAATTCCGGTGGACATCCAGAAGATCAACAGGCCGGTCCATACCACCGCGAAAATCAGGGCATAAGGGAGCATGAGGGCGATCAGGGTTCCGATTCCACCCTTGGGCATGTACTTCTGCATGAAGACCAGGATGATTACCATGTAGGGGTTCAGCGGGGTGATGATGTTGCTGCAGGAGTCCCCGACGCGGTAGGCAGCCTGGGTCAGTTCCGGGCTGATGGAGGCGCCGGTTATGAACATGGGAACAAAGACCGGGGCAAAGAACGAATACTTGGCCGAGGCTGACCCGATGAACATGTTGGCGACCATGACGAGGAGGATGAAGGCCGCGATGAGGGCCCAGGGCGGGAAGGAGGCGGAGGCCAGGGCCTGGCCACCAGCAAGGGCCATCATCTCCCCGAGGTTTGAGTGCTTGAAGTAGGCTACGAACTGGGCAGCGAAGAAGGCCAGGACGATATACGGACCCATATCGGCCATGGTCTTACCCATCATGCGGGCCACGTCGTGGTCGCGCTTGATTTCCCCGGCCGCGATCCCGTAGGCCAGCCCCGGCAGCAGGAAGCAGAAGAAGAGCAGGGGGACGATAGCGGCGACCCAGCGCGGGAAGGGGCCGTCATTGCCGGCGAGGGGAGGGTCATAGGGAAGATGACCTCCCGGGTTGATCATGAGGAGGAGCAGGACGAAAAAGACGGTGAAGACAGCCCCGGCGGCCTTCAGGCCCCGGCGTTCCCCGGGGGTGATTTTGCGGGCCAAGAGGTCCTCCTCGGTAAGGGGTGTGGGTCCGCCCTGATCCGGACTGTTCCGGGCGTAGCGTGGTTCCACAAACCAGGCGGTTACTCCCCAGCCGACAAGGGTGAGAAGGAAGGTGGAGACAATCATGAACCACCAGTTGGCGGTGGGGGCTACTGGATCGCGATCGGCTTCGAGGATCTGGGCTCCCTCTGTACTCAGGCCTGCCAGCAATGGATCTAGTCCGGTGATGAAGAGATTGGCGCTGAAGCCTGCCGACACGCCCACGAAGACGGCGGCAAGTCCCACCAGGGGGGAGCGACCAACTGACTTGTAGAGGGCTGCCGCAATTGGGGGAAGGACCACGTAACCGGCGTCGAGGGCCATGGAGGACATGATCCCGATCACGATCATGGAAGGGGTCAGCAGGCGTGCGGGGGTAATCAGCATGCAAACCTTGAGCAGGGCTCCAATGGCTCCGCTCCGTTCCGCTACCCCGATTCCGAGCATGCCGACCAGGACGACCCCGAGTGGGGCGAATTCGGTGAAATTCTTTACCATGTTCTTGATAGCCCAGAAGGCTCCGTCCCCGGCGAGCAGGCCGGTGGCGGTGACGGTCTCCGCCGTCCTGACCTTGACTCCCTCGGCATTGGGTTTCATCACGGTTTTCTCGGCGGACCAGTTGCCGACGTCTGCGACCTGCGACAGGACCAGGATCAGGACCGTCCCGGCGATGAAGAGGGTCATGGGGTGGGGCAGGCGGTTGCCCACCCGCTCGATCCAGTCGAGCCAACCGGATCGTTTCTCTTTCTCTGGACCAGCAGAATCAATCGACATCCACCGGATGCTGGGGGAATTACGCAGGCTTGTCATCTCTCACCTCAGAGTTTGTGCCGGACCGATGAGGAATTGCTGATAAGGGGGCTTTCCTTTAGCCCGTGGGCTTTTATAGAACTGTCCAGTGAAACCCATCACACCTGCTGTACGTGTCGTGGGTTCTGGCCCGATAAAACTCGAAGGAGGGATGAAGTGACGTGCCCCGGAAGAGAGCCAGCTTGGAAGTGACGAGGAAGTAGTGATGAGGGCCAATCCAGTCAGATCCGGATCCAGATGCCAGGTAGCCTTGACTACGGGGATCTTGCTGATGCTGTCTTCGGGATGCTTGAAGGCAGACCTTGAGCCTCAGCTCTGCCAGCGGGGTCAGGTTCTCCTCGCGGATGATTTCGAGAGTCTTGAGGACGTGCCTGCTCGCTGGTTCTTCAGGGAGCAGTGGACCGTGGCTGAAGGCGCTTTGATGCGGGCTGGGATACCGGGAGAAAACAAGCGGGTCTTCGTCAAGAAGCCGCGATATGGGGACTGCATTATCGAGCTCAAAGTGGCCTTTCAGGGGGCGGAGGAGATTCGAATTATGACCGGCACTCCCGGGAAATATAACGCAGTGGTGCTTCTCTGGCCTCATGGCTTCCGCGTCACAACGGCCCGGGATCAGACCGTTCCCCATTTTCCGACTATCCATGGAGAGTGTGCCCATCAGTTTGAGCGGCATCGGTTTTATCAGGTGATGATCGAGATTTTCGGGGAGGAGATTCTTGTCCGGGTAGGAGACGAGAATCATATGGTGGTGGGGAGTCACCCCATTCTGGACCGGGAGCGGGACTACTTCGCCTTCCAGGTTGATCGGCCGGGAGCGGCATTTGATGACGTAGTTCTAGCCTCTGCCACTGGCAGAGCGGAAGGGTGGGAAGAGAGCTGTAGGAAGCTTGAGCAACTTCAGTCGAAGCGTCCTTGGCTTCCGCACGAACCCGGAGAGCAGCAGAAGATCAGGGAAATCATTGCGAGGGACCAGCTCTACCGGGAGAGTGCGGCATTCCGTGATCTGGTGGCCCAGACGGAAGAGCGCAAGTTAGCCGCTGCGCGGAAGTTTCCGGAGGTGTTCAGGACGGTGAAGGAACGGCGGAAGAAGATTGCGTTGGAGAGCAAGCGGTTACTCGCGGAGGATTCAGTATACCTTGCCCTCAGGAATGGGATCAACAAGCTCAAGCGCTCGGAGGTGGAACTCCTGCATCTCCTGCATCCCGGGCTCAAGGACTTGCCAGAAGCCCGCTACCACGCCGCCTTGGCAGAGGCCCGGGGAAAGTCGAAGGAGACCACTGCTTTCCAGTTGGTGGCCGCGAACCGGGAGATCATGGAAAGGAAGATGCGGTCCCGCTATCCGTATCTGGAGAAGAGTGATCAGGAGCTTCTTTCGGAGAGCAGGTTGGCGCGTTCGAAGGTCGCAGATACACCGGATTTCAAACAGGCGACGAGAGCGGTTGCGGAGGCGGTAAGGAAAGAGAAAGAGGTAGTGATGGAAGAGGCCAGAGAGCTCGAGATAGTTTTTGCCAGAGAGAAAGCAAATCCATGATCACCCTGCGACATAGCGGTATTCTTCTTGCTCTCCTGTCCTCGGGTGCCATGGGCGATACCGTTTTTGAAAACGAGGTGCAGCCCGTGTTGCGGAAGCATTGCTTTTCCTGCCACGGTCCTGAAAAGCAGAAGGGAGACCTCCGGTTCGATTCGCTGGACCCGGACATGGTGAACGGCCATGCCGCCGAGACCTGGCATGATGCTCTTGATGTTCTCAACCGGGGAGAGATGCCACCGGAAAAAGCCCCCCCCCTGCCTGCCGGGGATCGCCGAGTGCTCGTTGCCTGGCTGACGAAGGAGTTGCGTCGGACAGCGGAGGCCCGCAAGAATACCGGCAAGCAGGTGGTGATGCGTCGGTTGAACCGGACCGAGTATCAGCATACCATGACCGACCTGCTGGGCTTGGAGATGAATTATGGGGGAAACCTTCCTTCCGATACCCGTTCTCCAGAGGGCTTCAAAAACAATGGGGCGTCCCTCGGAATGACTGCCCTGCAGATCGAGAATTATCTCAAGACAGCCCGGAAGGCCCTCGACCTTATTCTGATGGAAGGCGATCCATTGGAGCGAAGTGTTTCTCCGGTGGCGAGAAGCAAGGGGGCAATCCGGGGGCCCACCCGTCGGCGCTATGTGGGAAACTCCTCCGAGCGCCTTGGTCGGGTGAATTTCTGGCACGGTTCCTTCAAGGATCCACCGCGAGAGGGGCAATTCACCATGCGCGTGAAGGCTTCGACTGACCGGAAGCCGGGACAGCCTGCTCCGATTCTCTTTGCCCGTTACGGGTATTTTGTCTCGGGTCTGACCCTGAACATCATGGACGATGCCGGAGAAATCGAGGTTGCCTCGAGCACGCCGGAATATTACGACCTTCCGCTGCGATCCGAGTTCCTCCCCCTGCCGGAGGCTCATGTTCCGGGTAGCAAACTTAATGGGGTCATCACGCTCCAGAATATTCTCGATGACGGGGAACCTCGACCCAAGGAGGTGACGGAGGTCATTGAGGAGAAGGACAAAAAGGGGAAGGTGAGGAAGAAGAAGGTCAAGTTCTTCCCTGAGGACCCTGATTTTCCGCGCATTATCATTGAGTCAGTGGAGATTATCCGGAACGACTATGCCTCCTGGCCGCCGCCCCTGCACCGCAGGATCATACGGGAGGGAGAAGACGTGGATGACCCGAAGGCTCTCAGGTCCGTCCTGGAACGCTTTCTCCGACGAGCTTGGCGACGGCCCGTGCAGGATACGGAACTCGCGAAGTGGCTTAGGCATCACGAGTTGATGCGGAAGGAATCAGGCCATCCGGTGGAGGCCCTCAAGGAGACCCTGTCGGCTGTCCTGTCCTCCTCTCATTTTCTTTACCTCACTGAGCCCTCATCCTCGGAGAAGCGGCGGAGGCTGAATGCTCATGAGTTAGCCGCTCGTCTTTCCTATTTCCTGTGGAGCTCCCTCCCAGATGAGGCTTTGTCTTCCCTTGCCGATTCTGGAGAGTTGCTGGCTCCTGAGATGCTCCAGAGCGAGTTCAACCGTTTGCTCGGGGACGAGAAGGCGGATCGCTTCGCCGAGCAATTCAGCAGGCAATGGCTTGATCTTGATGGAGTAGACCGGGTGGCCATCAACCCACAGTATTACCGGAATTTCGATAATACCCTCAAGCCCGAGATGGTCCGGGAAACGCAGTCCTTCTTCCTGGAAATCCTGCGGAGCAACACCTCAGCCCTGCAGTTCCTGGATGCGGACTTCACCATGCTCAATGCCCGCCTGGCAAAGCATTACGGGTTGGAGGGACCACGATCCCAGGCCTTCGAGAGGGTGCCTCTTGAGGGAACAAGCCGCCCGGGGGGCTTACTGGCTCATGCATCCATGCTCCTTGCCGGATCTGATGGAGTGGACTCCCATCCCATCAAGCGCGCTGTCTGGATCAGAGAGCACCTCCTGCATGACCCTCCCAATCCTCCTCCGCCCGATGTTCCGAGCTTGGAGGAAGGTGTCGTTGGTTTCGAGAAGCTCCCGGTCCGGGAGCAGATGGAGCTCCACCGGAAGAAGGAAGCCTGTGCGGACTGTCATCGCAGCATCGACCCATGGGGTATTGCCCTGGAGCGGTTCGACGCGATCGGGTTGCCAAGGGAGAAGACCGCAAGGGGACGCAAAGCTGTCTCGACCACGACTGTCCTGCCGGGGAATCACCAGGTTGCGGGACTGGCAGACCTGCAGGACCACATGCTTACGGAGAGGCGCGCACAATTTGCCCGGGCCCTCGTGACCAAGTTTTACGTCTATGCCTTGGGGCGAAGTGCCCTGCTGGAGGATGCGCCTTTGATCGGGGAATTGAGCCGGGAGTTCGCCCGGGATGGCTACCGGTTGCCCTCCCTCATGGCCCGCATTGCCAGCAGTGAGCCTTTTTTATCGCGATAGGGGCGGTGGTAACTGCTATAGTGTCAAGGAACGGGAGAAACTGATGAGTAAGAGCGCCCACTACATGAACCGCAGGACCATGCTCAAGGCCGCCGGGATCTCCATGGCGCTGCCTTGGATGGAGTCTCTAGCGGGTCCTAGGTCCAAGGTGCCTCCGAGAAGGTTCTGTTCCATTTATTTCCCCTACGGAGTGAGCCTGCCCAAGAAGGAGGGCGAGTTCGGGGAGTGGAACTGGTTTCCGAACGGATCGGGCCAGAACTTTACCTTTAACAAGTCCCTTGAGGTGCTGGAGCCGTTCCGTGATCAGGTCACGGTTCTTGGAGGGCTCTCCCATCCTAAGGTCCGCAGAATCGGAGGTCATGACAGTGGTGATACCTTCCTGACCGGGGAGGAGTTGAGCCTGTCTGCAACGGGTCTGAAGAACTCCATTTCCTTGGATCAGTTCATGGCGCAAAGGCATAGACTGGGTGCGAGTACGCGCTTCAGCAGCTTGGTGCTCTCCTCGGATGGAGGGGTCGGCATGCCTACCAGGGCGAATACGCTCTCCTACTCCATTAGCGGTCAGCCGATTCCTTCCCTGAACCGGCCTGCCGTTGTCTTTGAACGTCTCTTTGGGTTGAATGGCGACTCCATCGAGGCCCAGAGAAAGGGACTCACCCGGACCGGAAGCCACCTTGATCTGCTTCTTGAAGAGGCGAGGACCCTGCATCGTAAACTGGGCAGAACAGATCAGGGAAAGCTGGATCAGTATCTAACCTCAGTGCGTGAGATCGAGCAGGATGTGGAGCGCTCCGCGCAATGGCTGAATGTCCCCCGTCCCAAGGTCAATGCGGAGGGGCTTAGCCTTGATGCGGACAACGAGACTCCGGGGAAGCTCATTCATACCATGCTGGACCTGATTGCCCTCGCATTTCAGACCGACTCGACCCGCTTCGTGACCTATCAGTTGGCGAGCATGCACGGGGCAATCTCCATCGCGAACAAGTTCCCGTCGCTCCTGGGTTTCAACAAGGACGCCCACGGGTTGGCTCATGGGGCGGGCAAAGGGAAGGGAGCCGAAGCTAAGGGGAAGTGGGACCGGTATCAGGCTGAATGCCTCGCTTATCTGATGAAACGACTCAGTGAGTTTCAAGAGGGAGATGGGTCCGTGCTGGACAATACCTGCATCCTTTACGGCAGCAGCAACAGCAAGACCCACAACAACACCAACTATCCGCTGATTCTTGCCGGAGGGAACAAGATGGGCTACCGGCACGGGCAGTATCTAAAATGCGACAGTAAGACCCCGTTCTCAAACGTGTTTGTGACTATCCAGCAGCAGATGGGAGTGAAGGCGGATTCCTTTGCTGACAGTACGGGAACGCTTGACGGGCTGGTTATTTGAACAGGGGCTGAGCTTGGATGGCACTCGGTCGGCCCGGATCGGAAAGTAAACACGTGGCGAAGCTCCCCGGGAAGAGAACCTGAAACTTGTTTTTGTTGAACAACGATGAATGGGCCCAATACCAACGCGGTGGATTATAATGCGGCTGGCTACTGCCTTTTTCGCGAAGTCCTCGATCCGGAGGAGGTCCGGGAGGTCAATGCCGAGCTGGATTCTCTCGTGCGGAACATGCCGGACACCATGGTTGTCTATAAGGATGGAAAGAATCAGGAGGTCCCGGCGCGACCCGAATATCTCACCGAGCCTCATGCCAGTAACAACGCCTGGCTGGAGCTCTGTCGTCATCCTCGGATCCTCGACGCGGTGGAAGCGGTTCTCGGGCCGGACCTTATTCTGATCATGTCTCATGTGATCTCCAAGCGGCCGGGAGATGGGTTGCCGGTGGCGTGGCATCAGGACAATACCTACTGGCACTCGGTCCAGGGAACGGACGTGGGAACGGTCTGGCTCGCTTTGGACGATGCGGATCTAGCTAATGGGTGTATGCAGGTGATCCCATCTACCCATGAGGGATATCCCGAGATGGATAAGGTTTCGACCGGGGAAAATGATCTTCTCGGGCTTACTGTGGAAGTGACTCCGGACATGGTAGCCTCCGCCATTCCCCTCGAGATGCGGGCGGGGAGTTTGTCGATTCACGATTCTTACATCCTTCATGGAAGTGAGCCGAATACCAGCAACCGACGCCGAGCGGCTTATACCATGCGTTATGCCAATGCTCGGACGGTCACGGTGGATACCCAGGAGCACTGGGTGCCGGTCTATCTCGTGCGCGGGGAAGGAGGTGGCAGCGATTCGAACTACGTTGACCTCCGTCCGGGGCGTCCCCTTCCCGGGTGCGCGATTTAGCTTTTTCTGATAGCGGGGATTTCTTCCGCTCTACTCAAAGACGAGGGTGCGAACCGAGAGAGGTGGCATGGCGGCGGTGGATTCGACCTCTTCACAGTTCCTTTTCTGGTCAGTCTGCCAAGCCCGGGCTTTTCCTCCTCCCTTTAGAGAAATCTTGAGGGGATGGGACGAGGCAGTGTCATTGATGGCAACTACCACAACCTTAGAGCGGTCGGGAGAGCGGTAGGCGGAGATCTGTAATTTGTCCCGGGTTGGGGCGGCGAGGCGTCGAAAGCCTGGTTCTACGAATCTGGAATACTGCTGAAAGGTGTAGAACTTCTTGGTTCGCTCAACAAAGGCCTGGGTGCCATTCTCTCCGCGCTTTTCGCTGACGAGGACGAGTCCTTCATCGCGGTGCTTCTGCCGGGTGTTGCGGTCCGTGACCGCCTCGGGAGCGAGGCTATAGACGAGGCCCCACCAGAGGAAGGCGTTAGCCCCGGCATCGGCGAGAGTCATGTGGAGGTAGCGGGCGGCCTTGATGGCCTTCTGATGCTCGGTGAGTTCGGGAGTCCATCCGTAGGTGTGCCACTGCTCGCCATTCCACTGGGCTCCGGTGGTTTCGGTCATCCAAAGGCTCTTATCAGGGAAGTGCTCCCGTTTGAGGGGGGCGATGACCCTCGTTGCGTTCACAAGGTAATCGATAGGGCCGGTTTCACCGTCAATGTAGCTGTCATACATGTGATAGGCCGCAATATCGACGGCTGGACTGGTGATGGCGGGGAGAAAGCTCTTCAATTCACTGGCCTCGGAGCCAATGAACGCGAGATCGGGGGCGGCAATGCGGAGCTGGCCCAGACCAGCCCTTCTTAGGCGGGGCTTGACCAGCGTTTCGATAAAGGAGGCAAGTTCTCCGGGCTCCCAGCGGCAGGTTTGAGTGCCCTCGTGGGACCAGTTGGATTCATTCTGGACTCCGATGGCGGTGACGTTGATACCCCAGTCAAGATATTGCTGGATGCGAGCTACCATTTCGTTCGCCCACTCGGCCCGGCGCTCCGGCCGCAGAGTATACTGAGGGCCACCATTGATCTGGACGGTCTGGAGCCAGTAATCCAGTTCCTGGTTCTTGGACGAGCGGGGTTGCCAGAAGCTCAGGAGGACCTGAAGGTCTGGGTTGATCTTCATGGCCCGCTGG
>DIHT01000146.1:0-2062 GCA_002420305.1 Akkermansiaceae bacterium UBA5689
TACTCAACGGAGTTTCGGTCCGAGGTGAGGCTAGTTGGCTTGAGGGCACCAGCGAGCACTTCGACAAACTGGCTCCAGCTCTGCAGATGAAGGTCCTCGAGGGTCTCGCGAGGACTAACTCACCGGACCTCCGAAAATTCGTAGAAGCTGCCCTTTCATCCGACGATCTAAAGGTTCAGGAAAAAGCACGAGACTATGCTTCGAAGGCCGGCGTCCCCATGCTGGACCTCCTCCTCGGCATCCTCGAGAAGGAGGGATCTAATGGCAAGGGTAAGGCCATCAAGCAGCTGGCTGAAGAGAAGGACCCACGCGCCAAAAGTAAATTCGCAGCCCTCGTGGAGCAATTCAGACAGGGCAAAGCCGCACCTGAATGGAAACTTGAATTGTGGCAGGCCGCTCGTGCGAGGGAAATTCAACTCCCTGAAACTACGGACCTTCTTGAATACGGAGGCGATCCTCAGCGAGGCCGGGAGATCGTATTCAATCACGCAGCATCCCAGTGCATCCGGTGTCACAAACTCGGTAAGGAAGGAGGAAAACCATCTGCCGAAATTACCATTGGGCCGGAATTAACCAGCATCGGGAAACTCCGCGACCGCAAGCACCTTGTGGCCTCCCTTCTGACCCCCAGCAGTGAAATTTCCGACGGCTTCGGGACCGTCGTTCTGAAAACAACCGAAGGAGAGGAAATCTCTGGCATTCTCACCAAGAAAACGAATCTGTTCTGGACCATTACCCTTGCGACCGGAAAAAAACGCAATCTTCGTCCGGATGAGATCTCCAGCCATATCCTAGCCTCCACGATGCCTCCCATGGGCTCGATCCTCAAACCTGAAGAGATCCGGGACGTGGTGGAATTCCTTGCGAGTCAGAAATAAAACTGACTCCATTCTAGATCTCCAGATCCCATACTGCCTGTCTGAGGACCGCTCTCAAGGACCCTGTCATCTTCTCATACCATACCGTAACCAGCTTTCCATCATCCCGTTCCACCGTGGAAGGGTAACCAAGATCATGGCCGGAACCATCGGCTGAAACCGTGATGGGTTGCGACCAGCGTCTTCCTTCATCCTCGCTGATCCTGACCTGATTGCCAAAAGGCTTGCGGCGGTAACCGTAGCTCATGAGAAGACGCCCGTCGCGGAGACGCAACAGATGAGAAGGCAGTCCCCAAGCCCCAATGGGATGAGGCTCAGACCAGCTTTCCCCTCCATTGAGGGACTCGCATTGCAAGGTCTCACCAGCATTATCAGAATTGTGGTTGCGAATCTGAACGATCAACCTGTCCCCTGCCTCTACCGCATGAAGTTCGTGATAGTCCCGATGATCATCTCCCTTCCGAGATGGAATATCCGCAAGCCATTGCCAGCTGAGACCATCGTCGCGGGACTCACAGACGCCAACCTTCTCTTCTTCAGTCCACAAAGCCTTTCCCGCATAGAGGAGACGCCCGTCTCTTAATTGTACCGGACCGTGCGGACTGTTGACAGGCACTCGATAACGCCCTGAAAACGTCAACCCTCCATCAACCGAACGAATCATCCAGTTTCCGAGAGCAGACCTGCGCTCTTCCGAGTCAACTCGTTGGTGAGCGCGCTGCCACCTCTGGCTCTTACCATTCATATATGGCTCATAGGCAAGGGAGGTGAAGTTCGTGATCAGGATACTCCCCTTTGCGGTTTCCAGAACCCCCGCATCACGATCATCGATAGGGCCATCCATCACCACTCTCGGAAAACTCCAGGTCTCTCCTCCGTCGGAAGAACGCATGAAATCCGTGCGCCCAAATGGACAAACATGTGCCTCCCTGCCACCCGAGCATACCAACAGAAGTTCACCGCTCTTTCCTTGGGCGAGAGTTGGCCATCCATGATAAAGATCCGGCAATTGACTGATCACCTTCGTCGCGGAGATCTTCGCCACGGGCGCTGCCCACCCGGATGACCCGGCAAGAAAAGCCCCGGCAGCACAAGAGGAAGAACTGAGAAATGAACGACGTTTCATGCTTTAAAGATAGACTTAATGCTCCATTCGCGACCATTCATTTCTGCAAGGCGACCAC
>DIHT01000146.1:2444-4970 GCA_002420305.1 Akkermansiaceae bacterium UBA5689
TCCTTGAGAAACAAAACCGCCAGAAGAATGATAAAAACCGTGGAAAGCTGATTATAAATCGCAGCCCGCCCCACGGAGGTATACTTGAAGCCTGCGGTCCAGAGCATGGTACCCATGAAGGGCCCCAGAAAACTCATTGGCAACATGATCTTCCAGATATCTCGACGCGCAAATCCCAGAAACACTTTCCTAGGAGAAAGGAAGCACGAAGAAACAACAGACAATACGATTGTCGCAACAAGGAAACGATAGGCGGAGATCCACACTACCGAATGCTCACTAATCACATCCCTCACCATCAGGATACCAAAGGCCATGATCAGATGTGAACTCACTGCCATTGTAATGCCGACCACGAGATCTCGGGGACTTTTCACATCCTCCGTCTTACGCATTCCTACTGCCACGCCAGTCACCACCAACGCACCTCCCAGCAATTCACCTGTTCCAAGCATCTCCTCGAAGAGCAGATAACCTACTGCCACCATAGACGGTGAATACATCACTCCTGCAAGAGCCTGCAGACTGGCACCGAGACGATTCAAAGCCGCTGCATAGAGGGTGTCCGCGATCGTGATCCCCAGAATTGCACTCGCTGCGAGGCGCAGGTAATCCCAGGCAGGAAGAGACGGAATGAAGGATTCTCCCACAAGGGGAATCGCCGCAATAAAAAGAACCGAGGCTACCCCTCCCTTGAATACCGTAAGTGCTATCGGCGGAATGTGGAAACCAGAGATCCGCATCAGGATCACACAGCAGGACCAGACCAAGGCCGCCAGCACTGCAAAAACCTCACCCTCATTCATATCGTGTCGTCGCGACGGGGCAAACTGGCTCCTCTCGAAGACACTGGCAAGCTCTGTGCCCACTAAGACGTAAAACCCCTCTGGAAGCAGACTACTGGTTGCGCTCTTCCGGGACTGCCCCCACAGTTTTGATCGTGAAGAGACTAGTAATATGCCTCACCATTACCCTGCTTGGGCTTGGGTCCTCTCAGGGAAAGCGCCTTCCGCTATCGGGAAAAACATTCGAGGTCGGCGGACACACTGCTTTCCTGATCATGCCCGGAAAACCCCCACCAGCCGGCGAACTACGGCCCTGGGTCTGGTATGCCCCGACACTACCCGGACTGCCTGGGAAAGAGGAAAAATGGATGCTTACCCGCTTTATTGAGAATGGAGTTGCGATCGCAGGAATTGACGTGGGGGAATCTTATGGAAGCCCAGAGGGCCGCCGCCTCTACACCGCCCTCTACCGGACGCTGACCAAAGACCATGGTCTATCCTCTCGAGCTTGCCTTCTGGGCCGCAGCCGAGGAGGACTGATGCTCTACAACTGGGCTGCAGAGAACCCCGCAAAAGTAGCCTGTATCGCAGGGATCTATCCTGTGTGTAATCTTGCCAGCTGGCCGGGACTAGCGAAATGCAGCAAGGCCTATGGCCTATCCCCGCAAGGCCTTGCTGAATCGCTCAAGGATCACAACCCGATTGATCGACTTGCCCCTCTGGCAAAAGCCCAAGTTCCTATTTTCCATATTCACGGTGATAAGGACAGAGTTGTTCCCCTTCAGGCAAATTCTGGCATTGTGTCACAGCGTTATGCAAAGCTTGGTGGGAGCATGACCCTAAAGATCATGAAAAACCAAGGGCACAACATGTGGTCTGGATGGTTCCAGGATGAGGACCTCGTTGCATTTATTTTGCAGCATGCGACCAGACTGAAAGAGTAAACAGGACAATCTCCGACTCCCACTTTTTACAGCAATGAGACCCATGTTCATGCTCACTACTGCTCTTTTCCTCCTTTCGTGCAGCACTAATCGGGTGATCTCGAAAGAACAGGAGAAACTCACAGTGGAATCCCTCGGAGGAACAGTCGTGACCAATCCCCTGACAGGGACTGTATCTGAAATCAGAATGAACCATTCCAGAACAATCAGGGACGTGGACCTTGTTGTGCTGAACAAGTATGAATCACTTACAGATCTGTCTCTGGAGGGAACATCAATTGAAGGCACAGGGCTCTCCGCTCTCACCAAGCTGAAAACAATTGAGTGGCTGAACCTATGGGATACCAGAATCACTGACAAGGGCCTCCGAGAGATCGCCCGCTTGAAATCACTGACTCACCTCCCAATCGGACGGACTGCGATAACAAATGCAGGGCTGAAACACCTGACCGGCATGCCCAACCTGCTCTACCTTGGTCTCCGTGACACCATGATATCGGACCACGGAATCACAACCCTCTCCTCACTCCCGAAGCTAATCGAGCTAAACCTGCGAAACACCAGAATTACTGATGCCTCTGTCAAACACCTTTCCCAGATGCGGTCCCTGCGAAAAGTCTGGCTTGGGGAGACAAAGATCACCCTCAGGGGAATCAAGCAGCTCCGCAGAGCGTTGCCTGAGTGCGAAATTAACCTCGAGGAACATTGAGAAGGATGGCGGTCAGCCGAAATCAAGCTAGCAAGGCGAGCCGCTGCAACGAAGCTCCCCAATAACGGAGCCGCTCACGTTCATACTA
>DIHT01000146.1:5348-10095 GCA_002420305.1 Akkermansiaceae bacterium UBA5689
CCGTGACTATCCCTAACTCTCTCAACCCCTGAGCTGTCCAACGGTGCTGCTCACGAAACTCATCGGAATCCGATTCGGCTTCCATCAGATCCTCCCAGATCGAAACTGATTCTTGGAGATAATTCACCGCTTCCTCTTCCTTGCGTGCGTCCTGAGCCGCTCTCCCAAGATCACCAGTAAGATAGGCCAGAGACCTTTTGATTTCTCGCTGCGTGGGAAAGCTCACTTTCTGCGCAATAAGGTCTATAAACGTCTGCCTCGCCTTCACACCCAGTGGCAGAGCCTCTGCATGCTTTCCCTCCGCGGAAAGAAGGCCGCACTGCTGCCATGCCAGAATCCCAAGACGAAACCGTGTCGAGGGGTCTCGGGAATTCCTGACAAGAGCAGCCTCGGCATGCTCTTGCCCTTCCCGGACAAGACGCAGAGCTTCCCGGGGATGCCCGGTCCCTGCTCGACACGCTGCCAGCACACTCTTCAACGAAGCAAGCTGGTTCAGGGCGCCTCCCCGCTCTTCTGGATTAGACACCGCTGTTTCAAGCAACTCAAGTGATCGAGTCGCGAGATCCCCGGCCCGATCCAGCTCACCCTCTTCGAGCGCGGACTGAGCGATCGCCGCCAGAGCCGAGGACAACTCCACCTGCACGTCAGCACGATCGGGTTGTGTTTCGAGCAATTCCATCAATTCCACCGCCGCTTGCTCACGCAGGAGGATGGCCGCGTCCACTTCCCCGGCTCCCGTTGCAGCTTGAGCTGCTGAACTATATCCACGAGCACGCCAGATACGTAGCGCAGAAAGCGAAGGTTTCTCCTCGCAGAGCTTGCTCATCTTCGCAAAGGCATTGCGATACGTCTCCAGTGCACTGGCATTGTCACCATTACGAAACTGCATACGAGCTTCTGCAATGTTCAGGGCTGATTGCAGCCGTCGAGTCTGACGCTCGTTTTCCGGAAGCGAGGCAAGAGCGTTAGCGGTTTCTGCCAGCTCTACGGGCGTCACCTCCGTGTCAGGATCCTCCGATCCGAGCAGGCACACCATCACACGCGTTCGCGCAAGGCGCCTCTGGACGTCTACATCCGTCACTGCGGCCTCACCCAGGACCTCCTGCATCTTTTCCCTCGCAAGCTTGGGCTTATCGCCCGCAAGGGCTACCTCCGCCAGAGCGAGTTTGATCCTCCACGAATTTTTCCGGAGCTCTTCCGGCAGTTCATCGACCACCTCGAGCTGACGCTCCAACTTATCCTCAAGCAATGACAATCGCCCTTCCCGGCCCTCGAGGGTTGGCAGATGCTCGGATCCACGCTCAAGAGACCATGCGAGAAGATGGTCGCTCATTTTATGAGCCTCCATGAGATCATTGGCCATCTCGTGCACAGCCGCGGCCTGCTCCTCATTGGCTAGCTCCAGCTCATCGCGATCTGCGAGCATATCGAGGAATTTCTGACGCTGCTCCTCCAACTCTTTCGGATCGACCTCGGAGCCCGCCTCAACCTCCTTGACGACCTCGACCTCAACCACCTTGGGCTCGGGTCGCTCCTGCCTGGCAATTTTATGGATCAAGGCTGCACCGAGGGTCACGCAGGCAGCAATCCCAACCCCCGTAGCCGCCTGCCAGCTCTTCTGTCTGCGCTCGACGACCTTTACTCGTTTCTTGCCCTCCTCTGCCGACAATCTCTGCTGGCGAGCATTGGCAATGCTCTCAAGGTCCCTGAGAACCTCCCGCATATCGCCATAGCGCTTCCAAGCATCCAGGTGGAGACACCGCTCAATAACAAGGCGCCCCTCCTCCTCCTCTCTGGTTGGTGCTACTCCCTTCCACTTGGCTATCCGAGCCCTCTCAAGCCTTTGTGCCATGCGTTCACAATCAGCCTCTACTCCTCGTCTCCGCTGCTCACCCGCAAGAGGAGACACATGTTCAAAGCTATCGTTGCAGCGTGGGAAAACACCAGTAAGCAAGCGGTAGGCAAGCGAGCCAAACGCATACACGTCCCACCCGTAGCCGGCACCCTCAAGATATCCATCCGGGTTCAAGAGCTGCTCCGGAGGAGCATAGAGCAGGGCGTCGGTATAAGCGAGCTCCTCAAGACCTGGCATCAAACCCTGTGCGTAATCCGATAGCAGAACGCCATTGTCAGAATCCAGAAAAATATTTCCCGGCTTGAGATTCCCGTGAGCAACGCGGCGCCGATGAAAATCCGCAAGAACCTGCGCCAATCGACGAATGAGCATCCATGAGCTCCGATTACCCATGTAGTCGTTGAGCTGAAGCTGCAACGTCCGGGGAATGAATCTCTCTGCCACACCCTGAGGCATCCGATCCGCCATCAGGCCCCCAATGAGCAAATAAGGCTCCTTCTCCAAAGAGTGCGCAATCAGAGGAACCGTGGCTTTGGGCGGACTCGCGCTGTAGAGGCGATTCACTCGGTTAGCCAGCAACTCAGCATTAACCGACTTGGGGTTGAGGAGTTTCACCGCCACCTCGTTCCCCGAGTCATGGCGCGCGGTATAGACCGTGCCACAGGCACCCTTTCCGATCAGGGTCTCAATCCGGTATCCGGGGATTTCGGGAAGGCTCATTAGCAGTCCTGATTCGACAGTGAGGTAGCCTCAAAGGAGGGGGCACGTGAAAGAAAAGGGCCCTTTGGCACGTAAAATAGGCACATTTGGCCCTTAAAGTAGTTGATTTCGATAATATTGTTTCAGAAAATTTAACATCTTTAGGAGGCGACAACCATGAAAAAAATACAGTGTGCCGGAAACCCATTGGCTCAAGATTACTCCCGTCGTGAATTTCTCTATGTCGGAATGCTGGGAAGTTTGGGCCTGACCTTGCCTCAACTTCTCAAAATGGAGGCTCAGGGAGCCCAGAAATTCTACGAGACCAAGGAAGGTGTAGCAAAGTCCGTCATCAACATCTTTCTGCCGGGAGGAGCTGCCCATCAGGAAACCTTTGATCCCAAGTATCTTGCGCCAACGGAGTATCGGGGCCCGCTGGGAACCGTAAATACAGCCATCAAGGGCGAGAGGTTCAGCCAACATCTCGAACATCTCGCCAAGGCCGCTGACAAAATCACCGTGATTCGCTCAATGGCACACGGCGAGGCCGCTCATGAGCGGGGCACACACAACATGTTTACAGGCTACCGCCCCTCTCCAGCTCTTGAATATCCTTCAATTGGGTCGGTTGTTTCCCACGAGCTAGGACCTCGGAATAATCTTCCTCCTTATGTCTGCATCCCAAGCGTTCCCAATACGTTCGCAAATTCAGGGTATCTGTCCTCAGCATACGGACCCTTCGCATTGGGTAACGACCCTGCCCGGAAGGGCTTCAAGGTAAGAGATCTCGCATTACCCTCCGGCGTTGACGACAAGCGATTTTCGCGTCGACGTTCTCTGCTGGAGACCGTCGATTATCACTTTAAGTCTCTCGAGGAATCAGACGCCCTCGCCTCCATGGATGCCTTCTACCAGCATGCTTACGCCATGATTTCCTCTCAGAAGGCGCGAGAAGCCTTTAATCTCGAGGCCGAGGACCAGAAAGTGAAGGAACGGTATGGGGTCAATGCCCCCGGTCAGCGAATGCTCCTCGCCCGCAGACTTGTTGAGGCAGGTGTCCGATTTGTCTCAATGACTGCAGGAGGATGGGACCATCACGACAACATCAAGGGGGGCATAGAGAATAACCTACCTCCGGTGGACAAGGCGATTGCGACCCTCATCAACGACTTGGATGAAAGAGGGCTGCTGGACTCTACGATGGTTCTCCTGACTTCAGAATTCGGAAGAACCCCGAAAATTAACAGTAACGCCGGAAGAGATCACTGGCCCCGGGTGTTTTCTGTCATGGTTGCAGGCGGAGGAGCCAAACGTGGACTCATCCATGGTTCGTCGGATGCTCTGGGTGGCGAACCGGAGGAGGACCGGGTAACCGTCGAAGACCTCGCACAAACTGTCTACAATCAACTTGGGATCACCGGGGACAAGGAATTGATGGCCCCAGGAGACCGACCTGTTGAGATTGTCGATGGTGGTCGGGTTCTCGATGAAATCCTCGACAAAAAAGCGTAAGCACACGCTCATGAATACTGTTAATCCTAGGGCCCTGTGCTGGCTTCTGGTCTGCCTGCAGTTCGCGCTTCCCGCTCTCGCCTTCACACCTGTCCTCAGTAGCGTTCAACCACGTGGAGGGCAACGGGGCACGGAGATGACAATTCGCCTCAGCGGGGATCGCCTTTATGACCCCGAGGAAATTCTATTCTACCAGTCGGGCATCTCGGTCACCAAACTTGAGGTGGTCGGAGATCAGAACAAAGCGGTAAAAGCTACCATCTCGATTGCCCCCGATGCCCCTCTCGGGGAACACCTCATGCGTCTGCGCTGCAAAGGAGGCCTGAGCTACCAGAGAAGCTTCTGGGTGGGCGAATATCCCACCGTCATGGAGGCGCGCAACAAAGAGCGCACCGCAGATCTCAATAGCAATTTTGACAGTCCTCAGGAAATTGAGATTAATCAGACTATTCAGGGAGTCGCCGATAAGGAAGACGCAGACTACTACGTGCTTCAGTGCCGGAAGGGGCAACGACTTTCCGTAGAAGTAGAGGGAATGCGCCTCGGCAGGACCCTTTTCGACCCCTACGTCGCCATCCTGAACAGCGATCGTTTCGAACTCGCTTCGAGTGACGACACTGCCCTTCTTTTCCGTGATTGTGCCGCATCGATCATCATTCCTGAGGACGGCCCCTATACCGT
>DIHT01000115.1 GCA_002420305.1 Akkermansiaceae bacterium UBA5689
AACACCCGGCCCTTGCCGTAGGTCTTGACCCAGCTCCAAGGCTCATCATCTCGCTTTTGCAGGATGATCCGGTCCTTCCCGTGGCGCTTGTGCTCATAGGTTTCGTCCCAGCACTCGAAACCTTTCCACCCCTTCATCACCGGATGGTCCTGGTTCACGATGCGGGCCCGGAACACTCCTTTGCCATGGGACTTGAACTGGGCTCCAAGAAGGTCGACATACTCCGGGAAGTCCGAGTCCCTGAAGCATGCGGCGGCACAATGAAGAAGCACACAGCCTCCTCCCTTGCGTGCGAAATCAAGGAGTGCCTGTCCCTGGGTTTTGACATCCAGCTCATACAGGTTGGCAAAGATCAGGAGCACGTCGTATTGAGCGAGGTTCTCTTCGGTGAGAGCCTCGACGGTATTCGCGTAGGTGATGTTGACAGCCTTGGGCCCCAGAGCTTCCCGCAGAACACGGAAGCGAGACGGAGGATCATGATTGAATAGATTTTTACTGCCCAGAAAGAGCACCTCAATACGCCGGGAGGCCTCGAGGTTCTTCTCCTCCCCGAGGGAGAGAGGGATGAAGGCCTGAACCACGAATCCTGCGCATAGTGCGAGAAGCGCGAGAGGGGCGAAACGGGCAGTTTTGGAGGAATGGGTCATGACCGCACTTTTGGGGAGTGCTATCTATATCCCGCCTTCATTCTGAGGACCAGTCTATCTCGTGGGGAATGCGGTGACTTCCCGGGAGCTTCTGCTAAGAACTCCTTCATGAAGACGATCGTATCCCTCATCGCCATGAGTGTTCTCACCGGGATTCTTGCGGCGGCCGAAAGTTGGCCGCAATTTCGCGGGCCCGGAGGCCTTGCGACATCTCCGGACGGTGCTGCGATCCCTCTGGAGTGGGGAGAAAAGAAAAATATGAAGTGGAAAACTCCGATGCCCGGTCCGGGGTCCTCCAGTCCGGTTTTCGTCGGAAATCGTCTGTTCGTGACCTGCTACACGGGTTACGGAACGAGTCCTGAGAAGGTAGGTTCCGCCGGGGACCTCGGAAGAACATTGATCTGTCTCGACCGAGGGGACGGGCGGATTCTTTGGAAGAAGTCCATAGAGCTTGCCAATCCCGAGGATCCTTACCGGGGCTACTTGATGGAGCATGGTTATGCCAGCAGTACTCCTGCGACCGACGGAGAGAGAGTCTTCGTGTTTACGGGGAAGTCCGGATTACACGTCTATACGATCGAAGGTAAGCCTCTCTGGAGCAAGTCTGTGGGAGCTCAGTCGAGTAACCGGCGCTGGGGCTCGGCAGCGAGCCCGTTACTCTACCGGAATCTTGTGATTATTAACGCGGCGGATGAGGCGCGTTCGCTCATTGCTTTTGACAAGGATAGCGGTGAGGAGAAATGGCGTTACCAGTCCAAGGAGCTGGAGCTTGCCTTTGCCACTCCGCAGCTGACAGTTGCTGAGGATGGAAGTGATGAGATGGTTCTTTCGATTCCGCACGAACTGTTCGCCCTCGATCCGGCAACTGGAAAACGGAAATGGCTGGCAAGAACACGGGTGCCCGGAAATGTGTCACCTTCCGTGGTCATAACTGATGACATGATCTGCGCCTTTGGGGGTTATCCGCGTAAAATGAGTATTGGCCTCAAGCGTGGGGGAAGTGGGGATGTCACCGGTAATCTCCGGTGGGATAGTAAAGTGACCACCTATGTGCCCACGCCTCTGGCTTACGGAAAAAACCTCTATTGGGTCAATGATTCTGCGGAGGCAATCTGCATGGAAATTGCGACCGGGAAAGTCCTCTCCAAGAAGACTGTTGAAGGAATTGCGCGATCCAAGCGCTTTAGTTTCTACGCTTCCATGGTCCGGGTAGGGGAGAGGCTCTATGCTGTGAGTCGCCACAACGGAACCTTTGTCTTCGAGGCAAATCCGGGGATGAAGCAGATCGCCCAGAACCGGTTCGATGACCGGTCCGACTTCAGCGGCACTCCAGCCCTGTCGAAGGATGCGCTCTACCTGCGTTCAGGAAAGTTTGTGTATTGTATCTCGGAGTAGCCCACCGAGGCCACACTGTCATTGGAGCCTCGCCCGTTTTGCCCGCCAGCGGTAAAGGCTTAGGCCAGCGGGGAATCCAACGAGCAGAAGTAGCACGGAGAGAAGTAGGCTCCAGTGGACTTTGGTCTGGATGTCATGCCGCCCGGTTTCTGGAGCATCCCCAGCCTTCCGGAGATAGGCAGCAACCTGTAGAAGGGAAGCTTGGTCTAAACCTGATTTGGGGTTTTTCGTAATAGAGCGGAGGGAATCTGCCAGTCCCCACTGTTCCCACATCATCAGGTCCCTTACTACCTCTGATGCCATCTGGGGATGCTGGTTCAGGATATGGCGGTAGGCTTCTGTGATGCGTTCCCGCAAATGCTGATGACCCCTATTTCCGTGGACCGACAGCGCGCGGAAGATCGCCCGACTCTCCGCGGGATCTCTAGGAGAGCCTGAAAGGTATTCCCGGTTGAGAAACCGAAGGGCGGTCTCCGGTTCAACTTCGATCCATGCGGTCACCCAAGCAGCAAGGTGCAGGCTGAGTCCGGTGTTGGCTGCAGACCGGACCTTGCTCGAAATGAGGGCGAGGTCTTCAGGTTCCCCGCTCAGAGCGAGGAGGAGAATGTAAAGGGGGTGCCAGTCAGTCAGGCGGAAATTCTGCAGAGAGGAGCGCAACTCGGGAAATGTGAGGATACCTTTGAATTCCCGGATCTGGTCATAGGGAGCTCGAGCTACCTCAAGGTGGGCCAGCATACGGATCTGCTGGTTCTGATGGCCGAGGTATCTGGAAAAATAGGTGGCACGCTTTCCGGGATGTAACTGCCATTGTTCCCGGTTCTGCAGGATTTCTTCCACCAGAAGGTTGAAGTCGGCGCTGGCGTCTCCAACCCGGACCCACTCTGGTTGCGAATCCCCGAGGTGAGAGCCATAGGCGCAGATAACCTCACGGTTTCGGTCAAGTGAGGGCCCGGGCCGAAAAGGGGCCTCCAAGAAGAAGCTCCGATCGATGCCAGTGGCGTCTCCTCTCAGAATCTGAGTAGGAGTCAGCCAGTAAGGGGCACCGGGGTCTTCCCGTGCTACTACGATGAGATCGGCTCCGAGCAGATAATCCACGGGGGAGGTGGTGGGAACCGGAAGACATATCAGGCAGGCCTGAGCAGGTGGGATTGGCGTAATAAGCACGAGGACTACCGCCACCCAGAGGAGCCGAGGCGGCGATTTGGTATGTGTGCTCATGCTTACAGGTTGCCGGGGAACTATGGTCGGAGCTATTTTCCGGTAGCTCTTCTAGTCGCCCTTTCGGAGTGAGCTCAGGTAGCTAACAAGGTCTGCCAGCTCCTCCGGTGTCATTAACTGATGAAGGCCGGGATACATGAGCGACTGCTTCATCTTGGACCTACTTGTGATTTCACGCTTTTCGATCGTTTGCTTCGCACCTCCGATCATGGTCAAGGTGAGGTTTTCTTCCGTTTCCTCGATGATACCAACGAGCTTGATTTTGTTCTTCAGCGTTACCTCCCATCCCTCAAATCCCATACTGATTTTCTCGCTAGGCTGAAGAATCGCCTGGTAGAGGGCTTTGGCATCCAATTTGTCTCCGATCTGTGAGAGGCCTGGTCCGAAGTTGATGCCTGTGCCTCCTGCCTCGTGGCAGATCATACAAGTCTTGGTGATGAAAAGTTCCTTGCCCTTGGAGGGATCACCCTTGCGGTTGAGGAGCTCAGCAATGGATGGGTAATCTCCCCCCGCCACCGAGAAGATGGTTTTGGCTTCTTCCCGGATCTCAGGATTCCGGGAAAGCATGAGAATTTCCGAGGCAGCCTGGCGAAGGTCCTCAGCCAGTTCATTGGATTTGACCATGGCCAGGAGTTTGGACTGACTCCCGGGGTCCTTGCCGTAAAGGGCTGCAAGTGCTGATGAGCGGACGTTTAGCGGGCGGTCCGGATTAGCGAGAACCTTTGGGAGGGCTGCCATCAGGGTTGTATCCCCTGAGTGGGCAATGGCCTTTGCGGCCTGTCCGGCGGCTACCTCGTCCTCCTTCTCCAGCGTCTCTGCGAGAAGAGCTCCCTTTCCAAGGCTGGCGAGCAGCGTTGCGGCCTCGGCCCCTGCTGGAGATTCCGATTTTTTGAGGGCGAGGCGGAGCAGTCCGGGAGCTTCCTCCTTGAGATCGAAACGTTCGATAAGGTCGAGATATCGTTCCCCGCCCCAGTTGTCTTTAAGGTAGCGTTTGACTGCTCCTTGCACCTTGGTCGAGCCCGATAGGTCAAAGCCTTCGATCCGCAGGATCGTCTCGACGATCAGGGCGTCGCGGGATGGATCCTCCTGCCCGTTGGTGGGCAGGGCGAACCCCGTGGCTCCCATCACCAGGGCGGCAAGATAGTGATGGGAGATTCGCATGAGGAAGTTGCTGGATTTCTACAGGTCAAGGAGGCTCTCGAGAGCCTTGTTCTTCTCCTCGCCTTGGTGGAAATCGAAAGAACGCATATAGCGTGGGGAGGCGTGGTCCTTGAGAGATTTATCCTTGATGATTCGAGCAAGATACGCCGGCGCTTGCTTGGAGCGGACCCGCCATACAATGTCGCGACCGCCGTCGGAGTTCCACTTCTTTCCTGCCTTGGCAAGCCACGCCGCGAACCGCGCGTCAGCGTGCAGGTCGGACCCGATCCCTAGGGCCTCGAGGTACCAGCGGTCCGCGCCGTCGTGTTGCAGAGCCAGATCGGCCCAAAGGGCATTGGCCTTGGCGGAGTCATCGAAACGCAGGGCAATGCTGGCTTCCCGGCGGACTGCCGCGGATTTGTCCATGACGACCTTCGAAACCGTATCGATCAGGTCGAGCTCAAGCTGACGTGCCAGTCGAATACCCGTGATCCGGATATCAGGATCCGCGTCGGTGAGGGCAGCGTTAACCACGCTTTGGCCTTTTCCTTCCATCTTGCCGAGGGCCCAGAGGGCACGGGCGCGGTGACGGGGGTTCTCTCCTTTCCAGAGTTTCTCCAGTGCGGGAACGGCTTTAGCTCCCATCTCGTGTAAAGCGGTCCACGCGAGGTAGCGCACTTCGCCGTTGGGATTTGTCAAAGCCTTGGCAGCTCCTTCAGCAGTGCTCAGGTCAAACTTGGGCACGCTGTATTTGGAGCCCGGGGTTGCCACCCGGAAGATTCGTCCTCCATCAAGGTCCCGCATGCCGTGACCTCCAACGCCTGGGTCATACCAATCGGCAACGAACAGGGATCCGTCAGGAGCAACGCAGACATCAGAGGGGCGAAACCATTTGTCGCGAGCTCCCTGGAGAATGTTCACCATCTCGGCTGAGTAGCCTGCGCCATTGGTTTTTACTGGGTAGGCCCGGGTGACATTGGGACCGGCATCACAGTGGATAACCTGATTCTGGAAACCTTCGGGAAGAAGGGAGCCCTCGTAAACGATGATGCCGGTAGGAGAGCCCTGTCCGGTCTGGAGGAGATTGGGGATGACGCCGGGGTCATTCAGATGCCAGTGGCGCAGGGGAATTTCCTTTTCGATATTGGTGCGCTTGTCTCGCCATCCCTTTCCAGTAAATTCGTCGCGGAAGCCATAGTTACCGAACTCCATCACGAAGTTGATCCGGACCGCCTTGTTTCCGTCATCGTCATTGTCGCTCTGCCAGACGGTCCCGAAGGAGTCGACGCACAGTTCCCAGTTGTTACGGAAATTCCACCCCAGAGTTTCCACGTTGGACCCATCCAGGTCGCAGCGGAAGGCCATTCCCTGTTGATAGGGCTGACGACTGGCTTTTACTTCATTGCCGGCCTTGTCGGTGATGATCTTGCCCTCAGCATCTGCCAGTTGGCGTGAGGCGTTTCCGAAATTGAAGTAGAGCTTCCCGTCGGGGCCAAAGGAGAAAGCGTGAATTCCATGATCGTGTTGAGCTCCGCCAATCTTGGTGAAGAGAGCTTCTTTCTTGTCGGCCTTCAGGTCGCCGTCCTCATCAGTCATGATCCAGACGTTATCTCCCGCAGAGATAATGACCTTGTTGCCCAGAACACAGATTCCATGAACGGAATCGATTTCGCGCCCCTGATAGAAGACGGTGGATTTGTCAGCCTTGCCATCTCCGCTGGTGTCCTCAAGAACGAGGATACGGTCTCCCTCCGGGCGCTTGTTGCGATGGCCCCGGTAGTTCACGACCTCGCAAACCCACACCCGACCGAGGTGGTCGATGTCAATGCTGGAGGGGCTGAGCATCATCGGCTCGGAGGCGAAGAGTGTAGTCTCTAGACCGGCTCCGATATCGAGATTGGCGACCGCTTTTTCAGGGGGTTGCTTACCCGGGGCGGAGGAGGCGAGGGCCGCAAGTGCGGCGAAAATAGAGAGAGTGTTTCGGATGCTTGTGTGCATGTCCTAGCATTAGCGCGGGCAGGACCTGATCAGCAACGCGAAAACACGCTCCGTTCAGTGTTGGTAGAGCTTTCCGGGATCTTCCCCTATGATCAGGCGACATTCAGATCGTGGCCGCGCTCCTATCTGTCGACCTCGAAAAACAGGATCGCGGCGGAAGTTCCCTTGCTCCGAGGGTTTTTCTTTTCTGCCAGCTGAAGCTCCAGAGTGTGTTTGCCGGGCTTAAGATCGGTGCGGAAAATTACACTACGGGGATAATTCAGACCGCCACTGAAACGATGGAAAAGATCGTGTGTGGTTGGTAATCCCCCATCAATCCGAGCCTCCAAGATGCCGGCATCCGGCCCGGCGAGAAGGAAGGCCCCGACCGTGCGCCCACTGAACTCCAGCTTCAAGCTGGCCCCGGGCCGGATCCCCCGGAGGAGTTGATAGGAGGAATACTGAGGGCGGATTCCTCCCAGAGGCAGGAGTTCCCGGCCGACCTTACCCAGTTTCCAGCCATCGGAAAATACCGCTTTCTCAGGTGAGATAAAGTGACCTCGGTCATAGCTCCCGGGATCCAGCAAGGCGGCTGACTGGTCTGGCGAGCCGTGTTCTTCCTTGGCCAGGCCTGCCTTCAGCGCGGCGATGATCATGTTGGAGGCCACCCGGTATCCGAAACTGCCGGGATGTGTGCCTCCGTAATCCTGCCACCGGTAGCGCCCCTCCTTCGTGGCGGCTGCTACCTCTGCGGCTACGTTAACCGAGATCACCTCGTGGCGGGCCGCCACGGCCTCATGAGCGGAGATGGAGACGGGCACTTCACCCCCGATCAGTTTGGCCAGCATTCCGGGATTTACGTAATGCACCATTATGATCCCACATTGCGGGTAATCCCGTTGAGTTTGTCGGATGAGGCCTTCCATCCCCCGGATGCATTCGCGCCGGGCGTGCCCGGCGTCCTGGTCGTCATTGACCGCGAACTCGACCACTAGAAGGTCCACCTTTTCCTTGCCGAAGATGTGGGGCTTGAGCCGGAAGGCCCCGCTGGTGGAACAGGTCGACCCCAATCCGGCATTGGTGACGGTGACCTCCGCATCCGGAAAGGCTTTCCTCAACCAGGCCGGAACCATCGCGGTATGCCCTCGGGTGTTTTGGGTGATCGACCCTCCGAGAAAGGCGATATGGCACTCGCGGTCCACCTCAAGCCTCTTCTTGAGGGTTACAAGCCCGCGTCGCACATGCAGGTGTGGGTTTTCCGCACCAATTGCCGACCGCGGGTCGTCCTGCGCGCTGGAGACGGGTATGAGCGGTAGGAAGAGGGAGGTGAGGAGAGCAGGCAGGAGAAGTTTCATGAGCACTTGATTCTTAAGGTTCGCGATCCAGCGTCAGGGTGCAAGCTCCGGGGGCGCTGGATTCCCTGAAGCCGGGCCATGAACGAGATCGGAGATTTTCCCTTGCAGGGTTCTCTCCGCGCACCTAGCTTCTCACCCTGCCCGCGAGGGTAGGCCAAAAAATCGCGGGGTGGAGCAGCCCGGTAGCTCGTCAGGCTCATAACCTGAAGGTCACAGGTTCAAATCCTGTCCCCGTAACCAACGAAGGCCCTAAAGTTTAACGACTTCGGGGCCTTCGCCTTTTCAGGGGCGGGCAGGTGTGGACACTTTTTCCCGCATTCCTTACCCGGTGTCCCGTCCGGGGATCAATGTAAGGGACTGCGGTGCCCGGTTTGCCGGATGAAGGTCCGGAGCGCGCGCCCGGAGAGATCCGGAGGTGTAAGGAGGAGTTCGGAAAGGCTTACACCCCCAGATTGACTCTAAACTATTAGCGTCACCGTTGCCTTTCTCGTGAAATCGATCTTATCGAGCTTAGAGGCACGCGGTAGTCTGTTTTTTCGACAGATTAAATGTCCAAGCTATCTAAAGTACCTCACCTTGGGAGTAACAGAATATGAAATCGATTCAAAAACGGCAGGCTACATCTGTGAACCGAAGAGATGTTTTGAGATCAGCAGGTTGCTTTTTGATGTTGCCTGCTTTGGAAAGCTTTGGCCAAGAAGCCAAGGGCGATGATGCGGTGAAGGCGAATCGGTTGTTTTGTATGAATATCGGCAATGGCATGTGTTCTGACAACTTCCCGACTTCGACGGGCAAGGCTTATCAGAGCTCTTCTACTTTCCAGCCACTGGAAAAATTGAAAGATGATTTCACTCTCTGCACGAATTTGAGGAACTACGGAAATCATGAAAGCACGATGTATGCTTTTGCTGAATACTCTGACCACACCAATCCTCAGTTGATTCAAGATTCAGTTGATGAAATTGCGGCTTCTCACCTTGGCAATGACACGCGCCTTCGAAATTTGGTCGTTGAACAGAGGCACTCCTATGGGATCTCCTGGAAGGGTGGACTGCCGGTTTCTCCAATCACCAATGGACAGATTTTGTTCGAGACCATATTCGGCAAAGTAGACAAGAATAAGCGTGCTGAGTTGCTGGCGCTCAAGAAATCAATGTTGGATGCGACCAGGGAGGAAGCAAAGAGCATGATGCGTCAGGTTTCTGAGGCAGACCGAGTCAAGCTGGATGAGTACTTTTCCAGTTTGCGTGAATCTGAAAAGTCGATCCAGAGATCCGAGCGCTGGTTGAGTGAAAAACACGTAGACGTGCCGTTCCCTGAAAATGTCCCGTTCAAAACGGATGGTCTTACTGAGTATCTGCAAAAGATTCTAAAATGCAGCTACTTCAATGAACGTTCCACTTATCTGGATTTGCTCTTTCTGGCATTCAAATTTGACATCACCAGAGTGGCCAATGTGTATGGGGAATGGAATTGGCTTGGTCATCATACGGATTCCCACGCGGTGAAAACGGAAGAAGGATTCATCAAAAACATTGAGGCAGACCAAGCCTATATGATGCAGACGGCTCGCTTCTTGGACAAACTTAAATCGACTAAGACAAAAGCGGGTGGAACCTTATTAGACCAAACGGTTTGTTTAATCACCAGTTCCCTGAGCATTAGTAAGGAGGAGGGCCCTCACGGCATGAAGAATAACCCCGTGATTGTCGCCGGGGGTGGCTTTGAGCATGGCAAACATATCAAGTTCAATGGCACGGATAATCGTAACGACGTCTACCTCGCTGCCTTGCAGCATCTGGGTCTCGAAACCGAACGTTTTGGCACCAGTAGCAGGAGTGCAAAGATCTGACTGATCGGGGCACTCACATCGAAATCAAAAAAGGGTTGGTGTGATGAGATTCGGATCCTTCCAGATATTTTTGATGGTCGTGGCTCTAGGCGGCGGCGCTGTACTTGGGGCTGAAGAACAACTTCAAGAGCTCGACAAAAGCAGAGCCTTCTTAAACGCCCATTGTGTCAGTTGTCATGGCAATGCAAAGAGTAAGGCCGATCATAATTTCGAGGATTTCGATGGCAAAGACTGGGCTAATCACGAGCTACTGAATGACCTTCTGACCGTTGTTAAAGAAAAGGAAATGCCACCCAAGAAGGCGAAGAGCCAACCCTCGGAGAAGGAGCTGGCAGCCTTTGAAAAACTCGTAGGCGAGCAGTATTTCTCGATCAAAGCAAAGTTGCCTGGGGTAATCACGCGTTTGAACCGCGCAGAATATGAGAATACGATCAACGATGCTCTATTCTCCAGGCTAGAGGTCAAAAATCACTTGCCGGTAGACAACACCAGAGATGGCTTTGACAACGAAGGCGATAAACTCGTCATGTCACCTTATGCCATGGATAGCTATTTTCGAGTTGCCTCAGGAATAGCCGAAAAGGTCGTAGGAGGCATGCCCGAGCCCTCGACAACCGTTTATACATACAAGAATTCCAAAGTCCGCAGATTAGGTAGCAAGGGATTTGCCTACTACGAAGACACCAATAACGGACTGACTACAGAGGGATTTTATTACAGAGATTATTCTCGTGGAGTTGGCTTCGCGTATGACGTGAGATTGCCAGGCTACTACGATGTGAAGATCAATGGTCATTTTACGTTTTATGATCGGAACATTAAGCATCAGGAACGTGATCTCAATTTCAAGGTCGACTTGGGCAAAGAAAATGAACGGTTGAGAATCACAACCAATGTAGACCCTAAGATCAGTAGAGAACCACTTGCGACCCATGAGTTTTTATTAAACGATACAGTGCGAGTCTATTTGGAGCCTGAGCAGAACCTTGTTCTTTATAGCGAAAACTATCCTTATCCGTTGCCCAAGGATCTCAGCAAGCTCACGCGGATTCCCCCCCTGCCGAAAGATAAGGAGCTGTCAGAAATGCCAAGGACGAGCCTGCACTTCATCTCAGCTGAAGTTACCGGTCCTCTCTATTATAGCTGGCCTCCAAAAAATAATTTTTACAACGCGTACTATGAAGACCTGAAGGGCAACGATCCACACGAAACATACCGGCACTTCATCAGGAAATTGGCCCTTAAACTCTTCCGGCGACCTGTGAGTGACAAGCAGTTGAGTCGGTATTTCGATGTTGCCAAAAAGAGATATGAAAGGGACGAAAATATCTTCGATGCTGGGCAAGCGGCCTTGACGATGATGCTCTGTTCACCAAATTTTCTCTATAAGGATGAAGGTAATTCCCTGAGTCTGGACGACTACGCGATAGCGTCGAGGTTGTCTTACTTTTTATGGAATTCACTTCCCGACGATCGTCTGATCCAGCTGGCTTCTGAGGGGAAGTTGAAGGATTCAAGCGTGCGTTCAGCGGAGGCCTTGAGGATGCTGCAAGACCCAAAATCGCGGCGCTTTATCAGTAATTTTACAGAGCAGTGGCTTGAACTTCATAAAATAGACATCGTGAATCTTCAGGCGGATATCCTCGCGCACAAGTTTGGGGATAAGCATGGTGAAAAACTTGCGAAACTGAAACCCTTCATGGTGCAGGAAAGCATTGAGTTCTTCAAGGTGATCTTGAATGAGAACCTGAGCCTCCTGAGTTTTATTGATTCTGACTTCGTGGTGATCAACAGACCACTAAATGATATTTATCAATTGGAACTCCCTGAAGAAGAGGCATTACCGGACAAAGCCGACCAGACTGACTCCAAGTTGATAGCGAACGACAGGAAGTTGCGTCGGCAGAGGGCCTTTCAAAAAGTCATGGTCGATAGAGAGTCCTTGCGCGGAGGCCTCCTGACGCAGCCTGGCATCTTGATGATGACCACCAATGGCGAATTCACGAATCCATTCTATCGAGGCGCCTGGGTGGCTGAAAATATCTATGGGATGGAATTGAAACTTCCTGACAATCTTGAAGTAGAGGCCCTGAAAGCACCCACGGAAACATTTACGATTAAAGAGAGCATTAATGAGCATCGGAACAATTCATCCTGTGCCTCTTGCCACAGCAAAATGGATCCCTTTGGTTTAGCCATGGAGAATTTTGATGTTTTGGGTCGGTATCGCGAGACTTACCAAAAGTTTGTCGTGACCAAAATACCCGGAGAGAAGAAAGACGGTAAAGTGGTGAAGAAAGAACGTATTACGCGCGAGTTTGTTGACACGACCAAGGTCGAGTCCGACGCAGTTCACCGTGATGGGCGCGCAATCGATGGCATTGAAGGTCTTAAAAGCCTGATGCTGGAAGACCAAGATAAGATTGCGAGGAATCTCCTTACCAAGCTTTCTGAATACGCCTTGGGGAGGGAGATGAATTACGCTGATTCAGAGACGATTGATCGCCTGTTAGCAGCTTCGAAGAAGAATGATTATAAGCTGCGTGATCTGGTGGTTGCTATCATTGCGGATGAGTCATTCACAAAGCGATAATAGAAGTCCTCTACCGCGTTGCAGGAACCGCGGTGCGGTGCACCGTTTAAGGGTGCAAGGTGTAGGAAGAGAATTCGCCCATCCTCTAATTTTGGGCCTAGTGTCGGGTGGGTGCGCATTCAGCCTCAAATCAGCCATGCCTCGCATCTGCGCCTGAGATATCGATGTTTTGCCTCACTTCCAGCTCTGCCAGAGATTTGTAGTGTGAAAGTATTACGGGTTTCTGTAATATTGCGGGGAACCATGCGAACAGATCATCAAATCTTGGCGAAGAGCCCTGTTTTTCTTCTCACTCTTGCTCTTACCTGGCTGGCTTCCGGCCAGTTGAGTCAGTCAGCGGAGAGCAGGTTGGAGGGCGAGGTAGAGCGTTATGTCAAATCGCTGCGGAGCAAGGGAGCGCTCCAGACCAATGAACGGACGGCGTGGCTGGTCTACGACTTTACCTCCGGTAAGACATTGGTGAGCATCAATGAAAACCAGCAACTTCAGGCAGCCAGTATGATCAAGCCCTATCTTGCCCTAGCCTTTTTCCACCAGGTGCGGGCCGGCAAGCTCATTTATGGCTCCTCGAGCAGACGGCACATGGAGCTGATGATCCAGAAGAGTAACAACGCCTCCACCAACTGGGTGATGAGGCAGACTGGGGGACCAGTTGCGACCGCGGCCCTACTCAAGCGGCATTACCCATCGCTGTGCAGGCACCTTCATCTCGTTGAGTATGTTCCGGCGGGAGGTCGAACGTATCGTAACCTTTGCTCGGCAGGAGACTACGGACGTTTTCTTCAGTCGCTGTGGTCTGGCACCCTGCCTCACTCAAAGGAAATTCTACGAGTGATGGGCTTGCCGGGCAGGGACCGACTCTACACGAATGCCAGGCGTGTTCCCCAGGGAACCCGCGTTTACAACAAGACCGGAAGCACGGCGCGGTGCTGTGGCGACATGGGGATTCTGGTGGCGAGAGGAAATGATGGTCGGTCCTACCCTTACGCAGTGATCGGGATCATTGACAGTGGCACGCGTAACAAGTCCTACGGGTCCTGGATCGCAAGCCGCGGAAACTTCATCAGGGAGGTCTCGAATCTAACCTACACCGCGATCAAGGCACGCCATTCCCTCTGAGCAGGGTCCGATCCTGTTCCCCCTAGCCAACGAAGGCGCTGAAGGTTAACGACTCCGGAGCCCTTTCCGTGTGGGGGATCGGCGTTCAGGTTGTTTGTCGATATTGCAGGTCGTGTAGCCCGAGCTTCGGGGATCTCTCAGTTAGTGCAAATAAGTTGCATTAGAGATATGTTGACGATAAAGACCGGTATGTCCCCATCTGGGAGCCCTCCGCTGACAGCTTTGTATCGCGATCTCGCTGCAGGGCTGCATCAGCAGATGTATTTCTGGGGGAAGGATGCCGAGCACTCAGAGGGCAACCTTTTCGTTCGCACGGGTTTCCAGAAACGCCCCTCGACCGGATTGAAGGGGACCTCCTGCTATCGTCTGCCTTGGAGTAACGGAGCGATTGAATTGCACGGCTCTCATGCAGGTTGGCTGAGTGAGGAGGGCGGTATGCTCTTTATCCGGCCCATCCGTCGCTGCGTCCGATGGTGTAGCGCTACGCCGCCGGTGCCCGGGAAGTATCCGAAGGATTGCTATTCAGGAAGGGCCGATGAAGTGCTGCAAAGGCTGACGCGCCCATTTCTCGATTGGTGGCTCGCGCACGAAAAGGAGGTTCAGCGCTTAACGAGTGGAACTTACCGGGAAAGCTGTCATCGACTTTTCAAGAAGCTTCCGCGTTCTCGAGCTTGGCTCCGGCCGGAGTCGGCAACCCGCTGGGTCATCGGACTTCGTGATTGTCCGGCAGAGTTACCTCGCGCACGACGTTTCGAAGAAGCCCACTGACCAATGGATTTTACTTACGAAAGCTATGCCCACTGGAGGGCTGAAATGACAGAAAATGCCAAGCTCACGCTTGATGAGGCGTATTGCAAGAGCCGTATTGAAGCCTTGTCTAATGATGGGGACCCCTCCACCAGCGCTCTTCTCAAAGCTTATGGTGCGGCCCATCGGGACCAAGTCCTGAGCTGGTTTCAGCAAACACTCGCTGAGTTGTGAGATGAGCGAACTATTTCACCGGCCTATGGTTCAAGCTCCCGCCACGATTCATCCGGAGGTATTCTTCGAATCAGCACGGCTCCGGCTGGCCGAACCCTGTGTCTTGTTATGAGTGAGGAAATCCTTCATACCGGCGTACTTGTTATCGGGGCGGGACCGGCTGGCCTCGGTGTGGCAGCGGCGCTTAAAAGGGCAGGAGTCAACGATTTGATGGTCATCGATGCACGGGAAGTGGGTGCCGCTTTCCGCAATTGGCCACGTCAGATGTCTTTGCTCACGCCGTCATTTCACTCCAATTCCTTCGGCCTCACCGATCTTAATGCGATCGATCCAGAGACTTCTCCGGCGGATTTTCTGCGGACCCAGCATCCGGAAGGTCGCCATTACGCGGACTACTTGCAGGCCGTTGCAACCCATCACCAACTGCCGGTGCGCACCGGGATCCGCGTTAGTGCCTTGAGAAAAGAGGAGGGTCAGTTCATTGCTGACAGCAACAAGGGAAATATCGTTGCTGATTATGTGGTCTGGGCTGCCGGGCAGTTCTTCTCTCCCCGCGAGGATGCCTTCCCAGGAGCGCACCATGCGCTGCATTCGTCAAAAGTGGAGGATTGGAGCACGCTCGAGGGAGACCAGTTCACGGTCATCGGGGGTTACGAGAGCGGAGTGGATGCGGCACTGAACTTGGTAGCCCTGGGAAAGTCGGTGCGCCTCCTTTCACGTGGTGAACCGTGGTCGTCAGACCATCCCGACCCGTCGCGGTCGCTCAGCCCACGTACCCTCGATCGTCTGCGGGAATTGCTTCGAGCATCGGACAAGGCAAAGAATCTCGATCTCGTCAAGAATACCGATGTTCGCCAGATTGAGGAATGCGAAGGTTGGTGGACCTTGCGTGACCAGGACGATATTCCTTCGGTCTCCAAGACCCGACCGATTCTTGCCAACGGTTTTCACTCCGGTCTCGGTCCAATCGAGCCTCTCTTCGACCATGATAAGAATGGGCTCCCGGTCTTTAGTGAGGAGGCTGACGAATCCACACTTGTTCCCGGGCTCTTCTACTCCGGGCCAGCTTTGGTTCACCGGAATGCTCTGTTCTGCTTCATCTACAAGTTCCGAGCTCGTTTCGGTGTGATCGCCCTCGAGATAGCAACCCGTCTTGGGAAGTCAGAGGTGGACGAAAAGCTCATGCCCTACCTCAAGGCGGGCTTTATGAATACCGACCTTGATTGCTGCACAAACTGTGAATGCGCAATCGACCCCACGGATTCTGCTCCCGAGCCAGAGTCCTTTGCATCATGATCCAATCCGCGAAGATCACGCCATGGCTTTTGCCAATGGCCATAGCGGCCGGATTAGTCTTGGGGAGCCTGCTGCCGGAGACTGGGAAGTCTCTAGGAGCCTTTATTGATGCTCTCCTTTTTGGGTTATTGGTGCTGCTTTTTTTTGAAGTACGCTTCAACCCGCTTCGCCAGGTAACTCGACATCTGCCGTTTCTCAGCTTGGCGTGGGTAGCGAACTTTGTATTGATCCCACTGGCAGGGTGGGGAATTGCTTCTCTCTTCTTTCCTCGCGAGTCGGCGTTGTTCGTGGGCCTGCTACTCTACTTTCTTTTTCCATGTACGGATTGGTTCCTCGGATTCACACGTATGGCGAAGGGTGATGTGGCGCTGGGTGCAGTGCTGTTGCCGGTAACTTTGATCAGTCAACTCCTTCTCTTTCCCATCTATCTGGGTCTGATCACTGGATCTCAAAGCGGCACAGATCTCGGGGGGCTGAACGCAACTCTGGCACAGTGGTTCCTTTTTCCCCTTTTGTGCGCCGTGGTGTTGCGTCTGGTCCTGACGCGACTCCTGCGGAAGGATCACTTTGAAAAGTTATCCTCGCTCAGTGGCAATCTCGTTTATTGGATGATTGCATTGGTCGCGCTCTGTCTCTTCGGTCAGCACACGAGCACCCTGACCGCTAACCCTCTGGCTCTCGTGCAAATCTTGTTAGCGGTGTCCCTGTTTTTCCTCGTGTCCTGGGCTTTAGGTGAAGTGCTGGCCCGTTGGTTTAGTCTGAATCACTCCCAGCACGTGCTATTAGCGATGACTACCGCTGCAAGAAATGCTCCTTTGATACTCGGCCTAACGATGATTGCTATTCCTGATCAGCCCTTGATCCACGCTGCACTGATCATCGGGTTGCTCGTAGAGTTCCCCCACCTTATCGCACTCGCGCAGCTCTTTTTGAGAAAAGACGCGAGATTACGCCGTCCCCAATCCCTGCCGGAACAGGCTCGCTCCTGATAATTCGCTGTCCAGACCATGAAACGTGATACCTGGCCCGACACCGTCCGTCCCCTCTTTGAGATGGGAACGGAGGTTCCTTCTCTTCCCGAAGCCGATCAAGATATCCTCGACAGGAAGGGAGAGGCAAAACGGATCGTCAAACGACTTGCTGCGATTGTGGAAGATCATCGGCAGGCTGCCATTCCCCTGAATATTGAACTCGGCGCGTCCGACCTAAGCTCTGTCCTTGGTGCGCTTCGTGAGCATGCCCAAGGCCGTCCGGGCACGCCGGTCGGCGGCGCCCACGATGAGGTCCA
>DIHT01000184.1 GCA_002420305.1 Akkermansiaceae bacterium UBA5689
TAGTCGGGAATCTTGTCGTTACCCTGAGGGTTAGCGGAGAGGCCCTCTTTGCCGAGGAGAGTAGAGAGGGCAGCAGTGCCGATGCCGGTAGCGCTCTTGCCGAAGAAATGGCGGCGGTTGATGTTCAGCTGGTGTTGTGTGAGCGGATTCATCGGCGTTGGATCGGATAGGCCTTGGAGGTTCGCAAAAGTGGGACGGAGCCTATTCCTTGGTGAGTGCTTCGTCCAGATTCAGGATGCCGAGACAGACGGTTGCGAGGGCTGCATGCTGCGGTTCGGGGAGTTCGGAGTTGCGGGGGGAGTCTCCGTTCTTGAGAAAGTTGGCGGCAGCGCCGGGGTCGGAAGTAAAGCGTAGATGGGCACGGTTGTAGATATTCTCCAGAATCTCTTGTTCCTGCTCACTTGGATTGCGGGCCACAACGAGCTGGAAAGCGTGGGCGATCTGGGTTGCGGGGTTGCTGTCTTCGCCCGCTGAGGAGGCGGCGCGATCGGCAAGGGCCCGGGCAGCTTCGACGTAAGTAGTGTCGTTAAGAGTGCTGAGAGCGTGGAGAGGTGTGTTGGTGAGGCTTATTGTTACGGAGCAAGTTTCGCGGCCGGGATTGTCAAAGAACATGGGTGGAGCTGCGATACGGCGCCAGAAGGAGTAGATACTGCGGCGGTAAAGGTCGTCGCCCTTCCCGCGGCTGTAGCGCTTCTTGCCGAAGGTGGCTTCTGCCCAGATGCCTTCGGGCTGATAGCTGTTGACGGGGGCGCCGCCTTTCTTATCGACGAGGAGTCCGCTGGCGGAGAGGGCTTGATCACGAATCATCCAGGCGGGCATGCGGTAGCGGGCACCGCGGGCGAGGAGGCGATTTGTTGGGTCGGCTTCGAGGAGGTCAGGGGAGACGCGGGAAGATTGCCGATAGGTGTGGCTGTTAACGAGGGTGCGGATGAGTTGCTTGACGTCCCATCCGCTTTCCTGGAACTCGACGGCGAGCCAATCAAGGAGGCGGGGGTGGATTGGAACCTCGCTTTGGACACCGAAGTTCTCGGGTGATTTTATGAGGCCTATGCCGAAGAGCTGCTGCCAGAAACGATTGACCGTGACCCGGGAAGTGAGCGGGTTCTCCCCGTTTGTGAGCCACTGGGCGAGACCGAGGCGGTTTTGCGGGAGGTCTTTGGAAAAGGCTGGAAGAGCGGCTGGAGTGCCGATTTCAACTTCTTTGCCGCGCTTGTCGTAGACACCAACATCAAGGATATAGGTCTTCCTCTTCTTGTCCATGTCCTCCATGACCATGACTTTGGGAAGCCCTTTACGATTGGAGTTGAGTTCGTTTTCTTTGTCAGCGATGAGCTTTTCGAGTTCGGCGTGACGAGGGGTGGCTTCGCGATGAGCGGCTGTCACAAGGCTGCTTTCGGCCTCGCTGCGTTTAGTAGCTTCGACGGCGAGAGCGTCCTGAAGGCGGCGTTCGCCGGTGGAGAGTTTAGCATCGGGGGTGGCGCTGACGGAGAGGCGGAAGCGGCCCAGGTTATGATTGTCGTGCTGGGAGTCGTGACGCATCGTGACGATGACCGAGGCGTGTTCGGGGACTTCGATGGGCTTTTCCAAGTGGAATATCGCCTCGTGGTCGCGGTTAATCTGGTTGTTTTCGTAGACTGCCCAACCGGTGTCGGCTTTATCGTCGTAGGTTTTGGTGATCTTGTGATCGCTTTGTTCGTAGGTAGCGATTGCGGACTTGAACTTGGAATGGATGGCGGTTCCTCCCAAAGGCTGGACCCGGATCTTAAAGTCGGTGAGGACGAAGTTTCCGCTGTCGGACCGGGCAAGGTAGCCCTTGGTCATACTTTCGTGGCGGATAGCCTCGAGGCGGATGCTTGCGATGGATGGGAGCTCAGTTTCGGTAGAGAGGTTGTAGACGTCGTTCTTGGGATTGTCGCCGCTGGCTAAGATCGAACCGTCCTTGAGGACTTCGAGCTTTTGTTTCTCTGCTTTGGCTGAATTGGTGGAAAGGACGGCCCATTCGAGGTCTGTATTTTCGGTGCGGCGTGATTTCTCCCACGCGGGCTGTTTGGTAGTGAGTTCCTTTTGGAAGCTGGCGAATTCTTCCCGGAGAGCCTCGATTTCTTCCGTTAGAGCGACTTCTTCGGCCTTGCGTGCGCCGCTTGCGACGGCGAGCACAGGGGGGGTGCGAGGGTCTCTGCCGCTGCCGTTAACGGGCGTCTGGTTGAAAAAGGCGGAAAGCTTGTAGTATTCCTCCTGGGTGAGGGAGTCGTATTTGTGGTCGTGACAGCGGCAGCAATTGAAGGTGAGGGCGAGCCAGACGGTCCCGGTGGTTTCCGTCATGTCCATGACGTAGTCCACGCGGTTTTCTTCGGCGATCCGTCCGCCTTCGCCGTTGATGGGATGATTACGGAGGAAGCCGGTGGCAAGGCGTTGTTCAGTGGTAGCGTTGGGGAGGAGATCACCTGCGAGTTGCCAGATGGTGAGGTCATCCCAGGGAATGTTGCGGTTGAACGCGTCGACGACCCAGTCTCGCCACGGCCACATGGTGCGTTCGCCGTCGCCCTGGTAGCCGTTAGAGTCTGCGTAGCGAGAGGCGTTGAGCCATGGCCACGCCATCCTTTCGCCATATGAGGGATCTTCGAGGAGGCGGTCGACGAGTTTCGCATAAGCGTCAGGACTACTGTCGTTGAGGAACGTGGTAACTTCTTCTGGTGTGGGAGGAAGACCTCGGAGGTCAAGGGAGAGACGGCGGATGAGAGTGCGGTTATCGGTGGCGGGGGATTGCTTAAGGTCATCGCGGAGGAGGCGGTGGGCGATGAAGGCATCGATCGGATTGTGAACGGTAGCGTTAACCGGCTTGGGAATGTCGGGACGCTCAGGAGCAATGAGTGCCCAGTGCTCTTTGTATTCCGCGCCTTCCGCGATCCACTGGAGAATAAGCTGCTTCTCCTTCTCGTTGAGTTTGAGGTGAGAGTCAGGCGGTGGCATGACGTCATCGGGATCAGTGCTGGTGATTCGTTGCCAGACGAGGGACTCTTCGGGCTTGCCAGGAACGATGGCCTGGCCCCCGTCACGGTTGGCGAAGGCTCCTTCCGGCACATCGAGGCGCAATTCGGATTCACGGGTATTCTTATCGAAGCCGTGGCATTTGAAGCAGCGGTCAGATAGAAGGGGGCGAACGTCCAGATTAAAGTCCAGAGGCTCTGTGCTGGCTGGCGCCAGAAGCTGTAGGATCAGGAGAAACAGGAGTGATGGGTAGCGGGGAGACATCCGATGGGGGACTGATAGCCTAAATGTGGCGATTCCTCAATAGCACGGGTGAACCACAAAACAGGATAATTCATGGGTGTCGATTGTGTTTTTGATTGCTCCAGTGGGCATGGAGGGTAGGGCAGTCGGTTGCCATGGCTCGCGTGACTATTTTAGGCTTCGTGATTTTTTTCCATTTTTCCGTCATCTCGGATGCACAGTGGAAGCGCCATATTATTGATGACTCCTCACGGGGCGCTGACGGAGTCCGCGTTGAGGATGTCAACGGGGACGGCTACCTGGACCTCACTACGGGATGGGAAGAGGGGGGTGTTGTGCGAGTGACCCTGAATCCTGGCCCAGCCGCAGTGAGACAGCGGTGGCCCTCTGTGACGGTGGGCGAGGTTGCTTCCCCTGAAGACGCCGTATTCGTTGATCTGGACCGGGATGGTGCAGTGGATGTCGTGAGCTGCTGCGAGGGCTCGAATCGGAGTGTGTTTATTCACTGGGCTCCGAGAGAGAGGGAGCAATATCTTGAGGCGCAGGCGTGGACGACCGCATATTTTCCTGCGACGAGGAAGGAGCAGAGCTGGATGTTTGCTTCTGCTCTTGATGTGGACGGGATGAATGGAGTGGATCTTGTGATCGGGTCCAAGGGATCAGATGCTTCGGTAGGCTGGTTGCAGGCCCCCAAAACCCCTCGAGTGATGACGGATTGGAAGTTTTATCCTCTTTATGACGCAGGATGGATCATGACTATAGCTCCCCATGATCTCGACGGCGACGGAGACATGGACATAGTTCTATCGGACCGCACGGGACGTGCTGCTGGAGTGAAATGGCTTGAGCATCCAGGTCCGGCAGTGGCTGCGGAAGGCGGTCGCTGGAAGGAGCACGAGATTGGGTCAAAAGGCAAAGAGGTTATGTTCCTCAAGGTGGCAGATCTCGATGGAGATGGCCTCGAGGATGTGATTTGCACGAATCGTAATGGGCACATGGACTGGTTTCGGAGAAGGGCGGGTGGAAAGGTTGCGTGGGAAAATCATGCCTTTGAGCTGCCATTCGGGCTGCCACTGGGCAAATCACTTGCGGTTGGAGATATCGATCTCGATGGCAGAGTTGATGTGGTAAGTACGAATCGGGGATCTGAACCCGCGAAGTGTGTGGCCTGGCAGACTTGGGAAGGGTCGCCGGCTGATCGAAAGTGGAAAGAGAATGATATTGGTGGAATCGAGGGGGCCAAATTCGATCTGATCGAATTGATCGACCTAGATAAGGATGGAGACCTCGACGTCGTAACCTGTGAGGAGGTAGCGGGGCTTGGTGTGATCTGGTACGAAAACCCAAGCCGGGAGCCCTAGAGTTCCTCTTCCCATCCCCCTTCGAGAGAATCTGGTGTGTTTTCCTCCGGAAGAGGGGGAAGGAGGTCTTCCCGTTCAAGTAAAAGGGGCAGGGAGAGATCTTCCAGAAGATCGACCGGAGTTTTCGTCAAGACTCCGACTAGCGGAACGATTCGATCCAGCTCGGCAATAGCGCAATGAACCATGGATGAGACAATGTCGGCATCGAAGCGTTCTCGATCGAAAAGATTCGTGATACGAAAAACCAGCTGTTGACGGTCGATGTCAAATTCGAAACTCCCAAGGGTCAATTGCTTGTTGGCCCGCATCAGCAATTCAAGGGTTGCGGCAAGGTGACTAGGCTCGGAGGTCAGGGGGCATTCTGCGACGATAGACAATGCGTTGAGTTGAGCGAATGCCTGAGCGTGGAGCTGGATATGAGTATGATGGGCTTCGAAGTGTACCTCGAGAACCTCCCGCCCTTCGACGGGTTCGCAGTGCCACCCCTGCTGGCCAAAGGCCTGGGCCACAGACTGAAGCTGGAGAGAAGGAGGTGATTCCATCAGGGTTGAGAGATTGCTTGCCTCAAAAGTTCCATTAAGGCTGCAACTGCAAGCCTCAATTCCTATTCTCTTTCATACTGCAGGGCATCACTCTCTTTTTGTGGGTCCTTGACTCATCCGGCCGCCAATAGCCTCGGCGAGCAGGTCGCGTTGTCGCGAACGAAGCGGCTTTAAGGAGGCGATGATTCCAGAGGGCGGCTCTCCGGAGAGATGGATGAGAAGTCTGTTAGATTGATCGATCTCTATCTGTGAGATCTCGGACCAGTAAATGACCCGGAGGTTATCCTGCGGCTTGAAAAAGGGAAAGATCTCGATGCCGATAGGAGTCATGATCAAGTATGCGTGGCGTATGCATCTGAGGGAGAGACGGAAGAAAATAAGGCTTATGGAAGCCGGAGCGAGAGCCCATAGAGCGGCCAGCGGGGTGGTGCCGGTATTCAGAGAGAAGATTAGAAGAAAGATAGAGCTCCCTCCTGAGACCGCGGCAAGAATCGCAAAAAAAGAAGCCTGAGCTCCCCGGGTAAACCGGATCTCCTTATGAGGTTCGCTGATACTCTTTGGGCCGCTGACCATGTTGTTGAGGTCGTTCAAGTCCAGAGCCTAGTCCTGATGCTGAGGGTCTGGCCATGATGTTTGAGATCCTTCGTCAGCTCAATCAAACGGTAAATTTTCTCTTTGCGATGAATTTTTAGAGAATCGATGAGGTGAGCTTTGAGTATTTGCGTCTCATTGAAACCAGAGGGCTAGCCTGAACGGACCGGATCATCTTGGGCCTGCTTCAGGCGGTATAATCTTCCCTCGAGGGAACCATTCAGGAGTGGAATAGAAGATGACTGGCTGCCTCCAAAGGAGCCTGCGGCATCGTGGTTGGCGGTATAGACTGCTGCTGATCCCTCCTTTAGATAAGTACGAATAAAGGTTCCCAGATCGCTATAGAGAGGCATGATTTCAGCTTCAGTCCCACTGCGGAGGCCGTAGGGAGGGTTGCAGACAAGAGCTCCGAAACCCGGTCCAGGGTTAACGTTCTGGAATTTGCCCCGCCTGAGCTGGATTGGAGATTTAGGGAAATATTTGTCCCGGATTCTCTCCATGGTGGATCCCGTTCCCGGGTCGATCTCGATCCCGAGTAAGCGGAGGTCCTCGGGGTGAGTCTCGCGTGCCTCGAGTTTTCGTTTCTCGGCAACATGTAGAGCCTGATCGTAGTCGAGAAGTGACTCAAAGCCGAATCCTCGATGAAGATTCGGAGCGATTCCCGCAGCCATCATCCAAGCCTCAAAAAGGAGTGTTCCCGAACCGCACATGGGGTCCAGAAGCGGAGAGCGGCGATCCCATCCAGAGAGAGAAAGAATGCCGGCAGCGAGGTCTTCTTTCATGGGGGCCTCGCCATGCTCAATCCGATACCCCCGCTTGAACAAGGGAGTGCCTGACATGTCGAGAGCCAGGGTGGCGCGGTGTTTCTCGAGATAGACCACGATGTGTACGTCCGGATCCCTTTTTTCAATAGAGGGGCGGACGCCGCCACAAAGCTTGCGGAAAGTATCCGTGATCCCATCCTTGACGCGGTGGATCGCATACCGGGTGTGGGTGATCTTCGGTGAATGCCCCTTCACGTCAATCCGCAGGCGGGCGTCCACAGGGAAGAGCTTATGCCAGTTGGTTTTCCGGGACTGGTAGTAAAGGAGGTCATAGTTCCTCGCATTGAAGCTCCGAATCGGGCGGAGAACGTTCAGCGCTGAACGCAAGCCCATGTTTGCCCGGTAAAATCCGGCGAGGTTGGTGGTAATTTCGACAGCTCTCTTGTGTCTGCCAACCACCTCGATTTCTAATTCCCTGAGCTCTTCTTCGACGACCTCTTCAAGGCCCCCGCGACACAGGACAAAGCCAGGGAGGCGTTCCGGATCAGGTGCCGGTGCTGGAGCGGGCATATTGTTGGATTTGCTGGGAGTGTCAGGGCAGCGGCACGATAAGGAGTTATTCTCGTTCCCGCGAGTCACAATCATCTTGGGAGAGCAGGAAGTGGCACAATCAGAGAATATGCCGTGATGAGGAGCTGAAGTGAATCTTTCTCCTCGTCGGGGATTCTCCTACTATGAGACAACTACCCCCTAACTATGATTTTTCGATCAGCACAAAGCCTCCTGATCGTGGCAGGAGCCTCAATTGCACTCGCTGCGTCCGAGCCAGAGAATTTTGAGCGCCTCACTTTTCATACTGCTCCAAAAGCTCTGTCGGCTGAGGCCACGACTGAGGATTGGCCCCGGTTTCTGGGCCCAAGGCATGACCTGCACTCGAAAGAGAGCAGGCTCCTCAAGGTCTTTCCCAAGCAAGGGTTAGCAAAGGTCTGGGAGGTCAAGCGCGGTTCCGGGCATGCTCCAACGGTGATTTCGGGTCGTCGACTAGTCATGTTCCACGTGCTTGATGGGAAGGAAGTCATAGAATGCCTGCATACGGAGACGGGCAGACGATACTGGAAGTACGAGTATCCAGTTCGGTTGGGTTCCAGTTATGGCGTTGAGGATGCGCCAAGATCTGGACCGGTTATTGATGGAGACCTAGTCTTTGTCGTCGGTATTCGGGGGGACGTGCATTGTCTGGGACTTGAGACGGGAAAATTGATGTGGAAAAGGAATCTTGAGGAGGATTATGGGCCCGCTCCTTTCTTTTTTGGGCGCGGGGGTTGTCCTCTGGTGCAGGGAGAACAGCTTATTATCAATGTTGGTGGAAAGATATGTGTTGGGGGGTTTGATAAAAGAACAGGGCGTTTATTGTGGAGCACTAAGCATGAGTGGAACGCCAGTTATGCATCTCCGGTCCCTGCTGTCCTGAATGGAAAAACGCGAGTGTTGGTTTTTACCGGGGGGATGGTGGACCCCCCGACCGGAGGGTTGCTCAGTATCGATCCGATAAATGGGCGAATTGATGATTCATTTCCCTGGCGTGCCCGGATGTTCGCATCGGTGAATGCGGCGTCCCCTGTGGCCGTGGGCAATGCCATCTTTATCACGGAAAGCTATACTGAGGGAGGGGCTCTCGTTGACTTAGGCCCAGATGGTGAATTTCGTATACGCTGGAAGGCTCCTCGCTTCGGTAGTCAGTTTACCACGCCGGTTTTTCATGAAGGGCATCTTTATGGAGTCAGTGGTACTGCAGGAACAGAGATCGTCTGTCATGAGGTGCGGAGTGGCAAAGAAAAGTGGAGAGATCCTATCGATCTTGCGGGTGCGCGGCTCGGGAGAGCAAGCTTACTCAGGGTGGACGGATCCTTTCTGTGCCTCGGAGCACAAGGGACTCTTCTCTGGCTTGATCTGTCCCCGGGAGGCGCACGAGTAATTGCCAGAACACAGCTTTTTCGAGCGCCGGAGACGTGGGGGGTTCCTGCTCTGAGTAGAGGCCTGCTTTACGTCAACCAGAACGCGTTCGGATCGAGGCTGGTTTGCTATGATCTCCGCGGGAAGTAGGTGTATTTGGCAGCTTTCGCTAATACCCCGGTTGCAGTGCTCAGAAAATCCGGTAAGCATAACAAATGCACGTCGATATAATCAGGAGGCTGTGGGTCTGCGTGATCTTGGTGGCGATTGCCTTTTTCGGTGCGCAAGCGGGGTATGCAGAGACAAAAAAAATTGGCAAGGTAGAATTTGATCAGGCAGATCTCAGCGACTTGGTTGCCTTCTTGCGAGAAGGGGCTTCGGGGACGGCTCGCAATGTCATTGTTGATCCGAGAGTCAATCGAGAATTGAGAGTCAGTCTTCGCCTCTACGATGTCACGAAAGGAGTGGCATTCGCCTATGCGGCTGAACTTGGAGGTTTTGATTATCGTGAGGACCGGCACGCTATCCGGATAGTTCCCAGAGCCGTGAGCGTGAGGCCGAGACCGTTCCTGAAACGGGGAAGTCCGGTGATAGTGCGACGGCTCTCCGAGATCAGGATGCCCAAGGTTGAATTTGAAGAGGCTCATCTAGGGCAGGTCATTGAGGAGCTGGTGGAGGCGACTCGCATGCTGGATTCATCGAAAAAGGCTATTAACATTCTCCTCGGTCCGGGAGTGGACCCTTCCTCACCGGTGACACTACAGCTCCAGAATATTCCAGTGGGGCAGGTTCTGAAGTATATTGCACAATTTTCTAACCTTGAAATTCGGATTGATGGAAACGCAGTTCTCCTGCTCAACAGAAAAAGAGTCGGAAGGTAGTAGCGTGAGTGAGGAATCGGCCCAATTTCCTCAGGGAGCGATTCCCGGGTAGCTGCGGTGAAATGCCTTCAGCATATGCTGCCCATAGAGAATAGGGTCGAGAGGCGCAATGTGAGAAGGTTCTCTCTCAAAGGGAGGAAGAGACTCCAGAGCGATAGGTGTCACCATGGTGTCGAGATCGGGCTCGAAGAAAAACGGTATAGAGTATCGGGTGGAGGCCCCCCGGGGGCTTCGGACTCGATGAGGCGTGGCCATGAAATAATGACCAGTCCAGAGCTCTAACATGTCCCCGAGGTTGATAACGAGGGTGTCGGGACGAGGGCTTGCCGTAATCCACGTCCCGTCCACCTGGCGTATTTCGAGCCCTCCTACCTCATCCTGGGCGAGAATAGTCAGGCAGCCAAAATCCGTATGGTCGCCGATCCCCTGATTGATGTTTGAATGTGGCTCAACGGGAGGATAGGCGATGAGCCGTAGCATGCAGTGAGGAGGAATAAAGTGACGGGAGAAGGTGTCTTCCTCGAGACCGAGACACAGAGCCAGACTTTTCACCAGATTCTCTCCGATACGGCAAAGCTGCTCCAGATAGGACTCGCATGCCTCGCGGAAATGGGGGCAATGTTCAGGCCACTGGTTAGGCCCACGAAGGGTATGGTAGTCCGTTTCGGAGTCCGACGGTGGGTATTCGAGTCCGAGATCGAGAGTCTCCTTATGGTCAGGAGTGCCCTGCGTTTCCTCCTCATCAAGAACGGAGTAACCTCGAAAATGCTTCGAAAAGCTAAGGTGGATGGCATTTTTCTCTGCTGTTGGAAGTGCAAAAAAATTCTGGGTCTGTTCAAACATGGTTTTGAGACGACCAGCTGTCAGCCCCGGACAACGTAGATAGAAAAATCCGGTATTGTGACATGTGTGCCGCAGGATCTGAAGGACGGAAGGATCGCGGGAGAGGATATCCGTATAATTGAAGGTAGGAAGATTCCCGTCCATCACCTGCAAGTATTAGGACTATTCCAAGCCAGTCACGCAGAAATACAGAAGGGCCTTCCTCTCCCTAGAAAATCGCCCGGGTCCATCGGGGCCGGGCGAGTAGTGAGACGGATTAGGTTCTGCAACTTGGTGCCTCAGGCAGATCCAAAGGCCTCCTTGATTACTTTTCCGCGGTTTCCCACGAAGAAGGGGCGGCCGCCCATGGCGTGAATCCTTTTCTCGACCGGAAGTCCAAGGGCGTAGGCGACAGTGGTATGAAGGTCTTTGGGTTCGTAGGACTCGGTTTCGATGTTGCTTGCGGCTGCATCAGTCTTACCAATGACCTTGCCTCCTTGAACGCCGCCGCCTGCCATCATGATCGAGAAGGCTTTGGGGAAGTGATCCCTTCCACCTCGTCCATTGATCTTTGGAGTTCGGCCAAATTCGGTGGTCAGAACAACCATGGTATCGTCGAGCATGCCCTGAGATGATAAATCCTGAAGAAGGGCCGCGATTGGAGCATCCATGGCGTTCGTTCGGTTGGCTGCAGTTCCTGCGTTGCCATGCTGTCCATCCCACCCCCCAAGTTGGACCTCTACGTATCTCACGTCATTTTGAACCAGCCGCCGAGCGAGGAGAAGGCCTCGGGCGAATCGTGAATTTCCGTAGAGAGTCTTCACGCTGGCTGGCTCTTTATTAATGTCGAACAGTTCCGTGGTCTTGCTGTCGAACAGTTTGACGGTTTCCTCATAGAAGTCGGCGTATGACTTGACTTCATCGTGCGGAAATCCTCTCGCAAAAGACTCCCGGAAGGTCTCTGCATACTTGAGACGGCGCTCGAACTGCGTTTTATTAATCTTCGGCAGAAGGTCCTTGATGCCGCGATTGGGATCTCCGATCGGAAGCGGGCTGTGGTCAGGACGAAAAAAGCCGGGTCCAGGGTTCCCTCCACCGACTACTACACTGTCCGGGACCAGCTTGCTGCGACGTCCCAGGAAGTATTGAGCCCATGACCCGATCTGCGGGTGGGAGACGCCCGGTCGACGGGCGAATCCGGTGTGCATGAGGTAGTTGCCGCCCCCGTGATCCCCTGTCCTTGTGGTCATGCTCCGGACCACTGCGAATTTGTCTGCCTGTTTGCCAAGTTCGGGGAGCAGGTTGGAAATCTGGACGCCATCCGCATTGGTCGAGACCGGTTGGGACGGGCCTGAAATTCCACTTGTGGTTTTCGGGTCAAAAGTGTCGACGTGAGTCATTCCTCCGGACATGTAGAGGAAGATGACGTTTTTTGCGGTTGCGTGAGAGGCAGGGTTAATAACTTGGCTCTCCGCCGCGCCGGCAATGCCGGGAAGGATTGAGACCCCGAGCGTTGAGGCTGCAGCTCCAGTGAGGAAATTTCTCCGATCTAGTTCGGTGAGCTTGTTGTTACTGTCTTTCATGGCTGAGTGATCGTGGTTGGGTTACTTGATAAATAAAAATTCAGGAGTGTTGAGCAGAGCCCAGATCAGATCGGAAAAGACCTCCGGGCCACCGGAGCGGAGTTCCCGGTCAAGAAGGTGCTGCTCGCTGCCGACTGCTCTTCTGCTAAGAATGCTGATGAAGGCAACATCTGCCTTTTCAAAATTTGAGCTAAGGTTCTTCATCTCGAGGAATATTCGAGAGCCCGGCTGGGTCAGGATTTCGGTCGCGTATCCGTTCATCAACTCCATGACCTGTGGGACGGATCCCTTGAGAGAGCTTGCGTTAATTACGAAAGTTCGATCCGACTGTCCGAACTTACTGAGAAAATGCGCGGGGTCGGATGGCTGGGGAAGTTCCGAGGCTCGAGCAAGTAACAGCTTTCTCTTCCGGGCGGCCTCCATGAAGGCCATCATCATCTCTTCGTCCGTTGGCCCCGTGGGCTTCTTGCTGAGGGCGGTTTGACCGAAGGGTTTTTCTCCCTTGGGGGGTTTCGCCTTTAAAATTGAGACACCTGCGGCATTTACCAGACTTTGTTCTGGCTTGAACTTGTTGAATTCGTCT
>DIHT01000075.1:0-865 GCA_002420305.1 Akkermansiaceae bacterium UBA5689
GAACGCCCAGTAAAACCATAGCCCGAAGAAGGCAGCCGACATGGCCATGGTTAGATTGAGGTCCGCGTTCGCTCCCCGGAAAAACGGCCGGAACTGGTCACCAGCCGGCGCATTTTCGGCCGTCAGCCCAATCGTTCCTACCCCTGGAATTAATCCTGCCCAGTTACAGCAAAGAATCAGGATAAAGGAGGTGGCGAAAAACCAGAACGATCTCCTCGCAAGATGCTCCCCCATGATACCGGCAAAGAGATTAAAGAGGCTTTCAACCATCCACTCCACGAGATTCTGGAGGCCACTGGGAACCAGTTGCATTTTCTTGGTCGCCAGACGACACAGAATAATGATCCCGAGTGCGACCACCCACACCATGATCATCGAGTTGGTAATTGGGATTCCGAAGGGCTTGGCCACTAACTCCGCACTCTGGGGAAGATGGTCATGACCGGAGGCGGCAAACGCCTCGCCAAGCCCCAAAAAGAGAAAGGGGAGCAATGCAACCAGTCGGGAGAACTGGAGGGCCACGAAGCGGGATCTCGACGGCATTTGAGGAAGAAGCTTGGCGGTGGATAGAGGGCCCCCCTGATACGGGCAAGATGAATTTGTGAAATCATTCACAAAGTCTGGCCCGCCCAAACGGCACCTAGTGTTCATCCAGCAGCAGTGGCCCTGTTTTCGCCTGAAAGGGCACGCCGGCTTCCTGCCCGTAAAGCCAGCTACAGCCCTTGAATTTCAGTCCTAACTAACCTTTCTGCAGCCTCAGGGCTACCCGGTCGAGACAGTCGGGGTCCGCCACAGGCCTGATCACCTACCAGCCGCCGCCGCCGCCGCCGCCGCCACCACCTCCGGATCCACCCCCTCCTCCTCC
>DIHT01000075.1:1177-11727 GCA_002420305.1 Akkermansiaceae bacterium UBA5689
CCTCCTCCTCCGCCGCCGCCGCCTCCTGAGGAAGGCGCACTGGCAGAGGAGCTCAAGGACCCTGTGAAGCTTCCAGAAAGATCGCTTACAAAGCCACTCATCCCAGCACCACTCGTCCAGCCTGAATCGCTTCGGTAAAATCCCGGGCTATAAGAGCCCGAGGAGGGGTCTACCCCCGCCGCCTTCAGGACCTCCTCAAATTGCTCCCCCCACTGCTGCTCACAGCCAAGTGCCACCGCGTAGGGGAGGAACTCCTCAAAGAGCTCGAGGGTCTTCTCCGGAGTTTTAGGTGGATCATAGAGCCGAAGACGTTCTTGCTCCGCGACACTCAGGTAGCGCCGGAACCCCTCAATCTCATCCAGCAATTTTCTCCCGCGCCGGGTCGGCGCCTTGATCAGGTGGTAAAAAACATGGAAGAGCACACCGGCAAAAAGAGTGCCCGCTCCGGCGACCCATGAAGGAATATAAATGTCGAAAGTGTCAGTGGGCATCATCTGCACAGTCCAAACACCGACCCCGACCATAAAGTAGAAGGGCCACATCCAGCCCATGACACCGTGAGTTAGTCGAGTGCCGGCAAAGAAAGGCGACCCAAAGAGGGCATAGAGCCCACCATAAAATCCCACACCCATGACTATCACCAAATACATGTATCCAAGCGGAAGAACAGTGGCCCCAGCGACCGAGAGGACCAGCCCCGGAACAAGCCATGGCAGGTTCCTCTTGAAGGTGACCCCATCCGCTCGTGCCTCGATCGCCTTGCGGTGCTGCTTGCGCGCCTCACCGATCCGTTGGTAATGTTCATGGTCGAGCTCGAGGGACTGGCTCTTCGCAAAGAGAAAAGCCCAAAGCCGGCCTTCATCCGGGGTCAGCGCTGGCCCCTTGGGGTCCGGTTTGAGGTGACCACTCCGTTTCTTGAGAGTGTAAACTTCTTCCTTCTTTTCGATAACAAGCGCCTTCTTATTTCCCAAACCGATGACACCCGCGCTGAAGCATGTATCGTCATATCGCATCTCGTTAAGGTAGCGAATGGCGCCCGCCGAAACCCCTGACGGAGGACCGTAAAGGGGAACAATAGTGCCCTTTTTCGGATCGATTCCCACTCCGACCCAGACACAACAATAGTAGATCACCGCACCAAACAGCAGAAGGGAGCCCCAAAGGAGGCCAGGAGCATCACGGAGTAATACGAAACTTGCTTCCTCATACACGCTCGCCTCGAGCAGTCCCGGAGGCCACTCCAGCACCAAGGACAGGTTCTCCTTCGGACCGAACGGCCGGGTGGTCGCAATAGTCGCCCCAGTCTCGGTCAGCTTGGCTTGGTAATCCTCCCCCTTCTGCCCCAGCTTCCCGGTGTAACCCCACAGATCTGTTCCCTCGATGCCCTCCGGCAAGGTCACCGTAGCACTCACCTCATCGGCCGGAAACGGCCACTCCGTGCCATTGACGTTCCAGTAAAGCGCATCTCGGCCTTCCTCTAAGTAGAGCTGCCGTCCCGTCCGGTAGGTGATTTCATAAGTATAGATCCCTCGCTTGAGAACTACCGAACGACGGCCAATACGGATTCGAACCCCTGCCCTCCCTATCGGCTCGGTCTGGTAGTTCTCTCTTTTCCCGTCGCGCATTACGGAGAGAACGCTAAATGAATTTTTCCCTTTCCGGCCCTCCCGCAGTCGTGGGAAATCACGAAAAATTCCCCGCTTGATTGCCTTACCCAGAGCCCGGGCCACGATCGTTTCGCGCACCAGCAAATCTCCCTCTCGCTCCACCTTGATATCACTATGCCATGAGAGAATCCGTTCCCCACCGAGACCACGCAACTTAGGCCGGCCCTCGCGCGCGGCTGGCGGAGTCGAGGAGGGCCTCTCCTCCGCCTTGACAACATCGTCTTGGGCTTCACTGGCCCCTTCCTCAGAGTTCGAGGATTCCGTCAGACCCCGTAGTTCCATCTCCAATTGCAATGTCTCCCCCCGGCCCAAGGGCCGGGTCGCCACGATGGTGGCTCCTCCTTGTTTTAGGGTCACCTTGCACCCCCCATTACTTTCACTCGATCCTGGTCCGATCCCCCCCGAGATTCTGACGTCCTCGCCCTTGATCCCCTCTGGCATCTCAACCTCTGCGCTCACCTCGGCGAAAGGTAATCCCCACTCCGTCCCATTGATAGGCCAGGAGAGAACTCCCCCATCCGCAAAGGCCACCGATGACCCAGAGCGCCCTGCCCTGACCCGGTAGGTAATCTCAAAGTCATGATCCCCTTGACCGAGGACATCTTGCCCACTATCGCCGATTAATATCCGGGTCACTCCACCGGCCTTGAGTGCCGCCACCTGCCAAGGCTCCTTGGCCCCGTTCCGCAGGGCCTGGACCATCTTCCCCCTCGGAAACGGCGGGATATCCCGGAACATTCCTTCCCTCCAAGTCTTCTCTTCCAGCCTGATCCGGATGGTCTCGGTCACCAGAAGGCCCCCGGTTGGCTCTACCACAATCCTACTGTGGAAGGAGAGGACCCGCCCCTCTGCGAACGCCTCTGGAAGGGCAATGCCCACCAGCACCAGAACCATTACCAGCACTCGAAGCATCACTCTAATACCACCCCTAAACATTTGTCTTTCAATCTTTTACCACCCAGTGCCGCCGCCGCCACCGCCACCACCGCCGGAAGAACCACCGCCGCCGCTGGAGGTAGGGGACGAGGACGAGGCCGCCAGTGAAGAACTCAGCGAGCTCCCGATCGAGGACGCGAACGAGGACCCCAATCCCGAGATCGAGCCGGTGTAGTAACTGGGGGTCCAGCCTGAACTACCCGGGGATTGCCCTGCGGCACGCAGGACGGAATCGAACTTTTGGGACCATTGCTGCTCGCACCCGAGGGCCAGGGCGTAAGGCAGGAACTGCTCGAAGAGCTCCGGGGTCTTCTCCGGCGGGTTCTCCAAGTTGAGCCGTTCCTCTTCCGCCACGCTCAGGTAGTGCCGGAACCCTTCCACATGATCCAAGACCTTTCGCCCGAGCGGGGTTGGCGACTTGATCAGGTAGAAAAAAATCGTATTCAGCAACGCCGGGTAAAGAAAGCCCATCGCGGCCCAGAGTCCGGGACCGCGCAAAAGAACAATCAGGAGGAGGGCCCCCAGCACACAGATGGGAAGGCATACGGCGAGAAGAACGATCGCCATTCCCTTCCTGCCAGAGCCCCAACTGGTGAACGCCTTCCAGAGAGCGAAAGGGCCCCAGCCACACCCTCCGCAACAGGCGACCCCTATGAAGAAGATCTGGCCAAAGGCCCCGATCGCAAGGAACAAGACCAGCATTCCGACCAGCGTGAGAAACAGGCCCGGAAAACACCACCCCATGTTCCGGAGGAAGTGCGTCTTCCTAAGTTTCCGCGAGATAAGGGACTCATGATTCCGCCGAGCCTGCCTGATTGTCTTCCAGTTCTCACTCTCCAGAGCGATTTTGCCATCGCCCACCAGTGTATCGCGGAGGGCCCGTTCCTCAGGGGCAAGCGCGGAAGGCAGCGGGGGAGGACCTCCAGAGGGCAACGGGGGAGGCTTGGATCTCATGCGAACCGTGTAGGTGCCAATGCTCTTTTTGATGGCAACCTCCCCCTTCGCGGCCAGACCAAGGAGCCCGGCCGCCATGCAGGTCTCGTCGTATTTCATGCGGTCGAGATACCGCACTGCTCCAGGGGAGTAACCGGCGGGAGGAGCGAACTGTGGAATGATCACTCCCTTTTTGGGATCCCTTCCCACCGCTACCCACGCGAGGAGGTAATAGGTCAGGGCACCGGCGAAAAGCACGAGGCTGAACACCACCCACGGGTGGGCCTCCGGGAAGGAGTCTTCCTCGTAAGCGATGGGTGCCAGCAGTCCCGGCTGCCACTGGAGCTCCAAGGTCTGGGTGGTGACCCGAGTCTCGAATTTCGCACCCGTCGGAGTGACCTCCGCCTGCATTTCCGCCGGAATCTGGCCCAAGGCAGCTTGGATTCCCCCCGGCAGTTCCACCGTGGCACTGACCTTGTCCACCGGAAAGCTCCCCCCCAAGCCTTGCCGCTTCCACCCCAGCTGGGGGTTCAGGTTCCACCGGAGGACTTCCCGATCCTTGAGGAGCAACAGCTGCCGCCCTGTCCGATAGGTGATCTCAACGGTGTGAACCCCCCACTTCACGACCTGCCCGGTTCTCACGGTTGGAATGACCCACGAGGTATTTGAGTTGGTCTCTTTCCCGTTCAGCTTCACCTTCAGCACCTCCAGAGGCCTTTTCCTCTTCAGACCCCACCGGACATCTTCCTGGCGAGAAAACGGACGGGTGAACACTCCCTCAAAGCGGGCCTCAATGCGTTCGGTGATCAGCAGGTCTCCGTTGTTCTCGACCTTAATCAGACTATCAAAGGACAGGACTCGTTCGTCCTCGTAGGCCCGACGGTCCAGCAGCCCTGGAGGCCACTCCAGCATCACCGTCAGGTTCTCCCGCGCCCGAAACGGGCGGGTGGCCTCGATGCTAGCTCCGGTCGAGGTCACCTCGGCCCTGTAGTCCTCACCCTGTAGGCCGCGCCTCCCGGTATAGCCCCAGACCTTGGTCCCCTTTATGCCCTCCGGCAATCGAACGGTGGCACTCACCGCGTCAACGGGGAATTCCCACTCCGGGCCATTAACGTTCCAGTAAAGGGACTCCCGGCCCTCCTCAAGATAGAGCTGCCGCCCAGTCCGATAGGTGATCTCGTAGGTATAGATCTCTCCTTTCCGGAGGTACTTGTCCTCGGTTCCAATCCGAATGCGAAGTCCATTCTCAATTCGTTCCCTCTTGTAGTTTTCCCTCTTCCCGTCCCGCTTCACGGAGAGGACCGTAAAACGCTTCGTGGTCCGCAGGCCCCCTTTGCCTTCCCGCAGAACAGGCAGATCCCGTAAAATCCCTCGCTTGATTATGTCCCCTTCGGCCCGGACCGCGATCGTCTCGGTCACCACTAGGTCCCCGCTCTTCTCAACCACGATGTCGCTATGCCACGACAAGATCCGCTCCTCTGCGCGAAGCTGCGGAAGAACTATCCCCACAAGTATAAGAGCAACCCAGAGCCAAAACCTCACCCCTTATTAAGGCACACGACCAATTGGTTTCCAACAATTTACAAGCCGCGCTCCCGGAGCACAGTCAGCACGACAGGTTCAGGGCCTCATGGAACTCTCCATTCACCGCCAGCGTCTCCCCAATTTCCGGACCCGCAAGATCTCCCCCGAACCCGACGGAAGGAGCCCCTGCCTCCTTCCGGCTTTCCAGCTGGATCTCGAATTGCCGGGACCAGCTCCCAGCCCGCCCAAGGGCAACCGCGTAGGGCAGAAGTTGGTCATGATGCTCCACATTCATCACCGGACCATAGGCTTGATCAGACGCCCGCGTCGCCTCTCCACTCATATACGTCTGGAGACCTTCGATGTAATCTTGCACCATGCGCCCTTCCCGGGAGTAGCGTTTCAGGAGATTTGCACTGCGAACATTCAGGATGTAGCCGAACAGCATCCACGCTGCAACCCGCAGGCATCCTGCATCGGTATAGAGCTCTCGCATTAGTACCAACAGCCCAAACCCAAGGACCACTCCGAACGCTCCCAGACCAAGAGCGGGCTCCATGTTTCCCCTTCGGAGCAGGGTAAAGCTTCCAAAGAGGAGGAAGACTGCCAGTGCAAAAAAAAGAGCGATTGGTGCCCCAAACGCCCCCCTTCCCAGCACGGAATCTCCCACCGACTCGGCCACGTTGCTGGCAATCCGGCCCTCAAGCATTGAGGGGTCCATCCCTACGAGCCCTGCTCCAAAGAGGGAACTCACAACCCCGACAAAAACCCACCATCCATTCCTCTTCCGGTAGTCCTCCCCCCGTTTCAATCGGGCGGAAAGCATCTCCTGCAAACCCCTAATGGCACCTCTGAAAACGGTTCCATAGAGCTTTTGACCGCTTTCCCCCAGAGTGAGCCTCCCGCGCGGCGCGTCGACCCCCGAACTTGGGTCGTGAAAAAGAGCACGGTAGACAATCTCCTCATCGGGCAGAAGCTTTACCCCGTCCATTCCATTGTCATGAAGCAGGAAGGTGCTACCGCTTTTCTCGATGGTCACGGCGCCCTTCCCCGCCAGTCCTACCACGGATGCCGTAAACGCTCCATCGTCATATCCGACCGGGCAATCCTCGATACTCCAGAGATACCGCAGGGCGGCAGGGGAATACCCAGTCGGGGGTTCCTGTTTCGGGCCTCCGTCTGCCTTGTGCCGATCCCTCCCTACCAGTAACCACGCCACAAAGTAGTAGCCCACCGCGCCGATCAAAACGACTTCGCCCATGAGGAGGAAGGAGCCCTCCCCCCAGAGAACCTCGAGACCCGGGGACGCAGAAGAAGCCGCAACCCCCGCGAGACACTCCGCCAAGTCTGCGAAAAGATTTGATAAGCTGGGGCTTACGGACAAATAGGACATAGCTACTCACTCGGACTATCTCACCCCCGCTTCAAGACCTTGGCAAGATCAGGAGGGAGTCGCTCGCGAATTGAATCCACCTCAAAGAACTTCGCGACCTTAAAGCCAAACCCACCAGCCACGAGATTCGCGGGAAAGGACTCAACGACATTATTCAAATCGCGCACCGAGCCATTATAATACCGCCGAGCATACTGGAGGTAGTCCTCGATTTCCACCAGGTCCTCCATCAGACGAAGAAAAGCCTCATCCGCTTTCAGTTCCGGGTATTGCTCCACCAAAGCCACAATCCGAACCAGGTCTTTCCCAAGAGCTCTCTCCGCGCTCCCCACCTCGCCGGCCTCGGTGGCAGCCTGGGCCACATTGCGATCCCTTACGACCTCCTCCAGCAGTTCCTGCTCGTGGGCCTGATAGCCCTTGACGCAATCGACGAGAGCAGGAATCAGGTTATGCCTTCTTTTGAGCTGTATCTCGATCCCACTCCAGCCCTCCCGCAGCTGATTGCGGGCCTTCACCAGCCGGTTGTAGAGGGCGATCAACCAGAAGATGAACATCCCTCCGGCGAGTGCCGAGACAATAACAGCGATTTCCATGAGAATGGGGTAAAGAGTCTTCGCAGCAAATTTGGCATTTCGAAATACCAAAATAGGTTCTAAACCTTGGCGTGGTCTATTTCCGCCTGCTTGGTCGTCTCGTCCTGAGGCTCTTCCTTTACCTCGGAGAGTTGGCCAGTCTCGTTGGACAGATCTGCGAATCCCTCCTGCAGGGCCGAAAGCGCTGGCGCCAGTTTTTCGAACAGATCGTCGAAATTGGATATCGGTCTCAGGCCGTGGTGGTAATTACGGGGGCCTTCACCGGAGCAGTGCTCGCCACTCAGGCTCTCTTCCAGTTTGCCCTCGTAGATATGGAGACCATGGGAGGCGTGATCGTCAGCGTCGGGATGATGCGGGAACTGGGCCCCACTATCACCGGCCTCATGCTCGCGGGCAGGGTTGGCTCCTCCATGGCGGCAGAAATTGGAACCATGAAAGTCACCGAGCAAGTTGATGCCCTCCGGTCCATGGGAGTCCACCCGATCGATTTCCTCGTTACTCCTCGCCTGCTCGCGATGTGCGTTTCCATTCCGCTGCTTATCGCCCAGTCGATCGCTTTTGGGATCGGCGCCTCTTATGTCGTCGGCGTGCACCTTTTCAAGGTTCCAGGTGCCTACTGGAACTTCAACGTAGAACGCTTCACCGACGGCAACGACATCGCTATCGCAATGATGAAAGGATTCGTCTTCGGCCTGCTGATCGTCATCGTCTCCTGCCATCAGGGCCTGCGGGCGAGAAATGGAGCAGTTGGAGTGGGCCGAGGCACCACCGACGCCATGGTCTTTTCCTCACTCGCCATCCTGATTTTCAACCTTTTCCTTACCCTGCTGGTGCAGCTCATCTTCCCAGTGGGACTGGGAATGTCCTAGGCCGTTGCACTGCTGTCATCAGGGCACAGCATGGTTTTGACAGGATCTACCCTAAGAGGTAGGATTCTGAACATGAACCGAGTCTCCCAGCTCTTCATTTCAACCCTTATTGCCGGGGCTACCCTCCTCCAGCTTTCCTGCGGTGATGCCACTGCCGACAGCAAAGAGAAGGCATCCCCGGGCGACGGCCCAAAGCCCGAGGCCAAAGCCAGTGCACCCGTCCAACCCACCAAGCCTGTGATCAAAACCGAAGAAGAGTGGAAAAAATCCCTGACCCCTGAGCAATTTGAAATTCTCCGGAAGCATGGCACCGAGCGTGCCTGGGGGAAGGCATACGACGAATGGAAAAAGCAGGGAGCTGGAACCTATTACTGTGCCGGATGCGATGCGGAACTGTTCTCCTCCAAGGAGAAATTCGATGCCCGATGCGGATGGCCCGCCTTCTTTGATTCCTCCAAGCACGAGAACATCAAGACCCTTCGCGATACCTCTTTTGGAACGGTCCGGGTTGAGGTTCGCTGCAATGTCTGTGACGGCCACCTCGGACACGTGTTCAGCGGAGAGGGCTTTGATACACCTACCGACCAGCGCTACTGCATCAACGGTAAGGTCCTGAAGTTTGTTCCCTTCGCGGAGGCCGGAAAGGCCGGAAAGGCCGATTCCAAGAAAAAGGATCAGTAGCGAAGAGCGCCCAGCAGGTCATACAGACGTGAGAGGAGCCGTTCTGCTGCTTGGTATCTGCCTCGTGGCAGCGAGTGTCCCTGCTGCGGCTGACGAGCAGATCCTCTCTTGGGACAGCAAGATCGTGGTGGAAAAAACTGGGGATCTGCTGGTGACCGAAACCATTTTGGTCTGGGCCGAGGGGAAGAACATTAAGCAGGGTATTTTCCGCGATATCGCGTGGCTCCGGGAGGGCCGCAAAGGGAAACATTCATCTGAAGTTAGTTCCGCGAAACGAGGTGGAAAAAGAAGAACTATCGAACCGAAGAATCCAATTGAAGTTCTCTCTGTGAAACGGGGTGGGAAGAACGAACCCTACCGGACGCAAGACCTCGGCCAGGAGAAAATCCGCATCCGCATCGGCCGGGAGGGAGACTTACTTAAGCCGGGGCCCCACCTTTACGAGCTCACCTACCGAGCCGAGCGACAGCTCTACTTTCAGGAAGGGCAAGACGGCCTTTACTGGGACGTCCATGGCCGGTGGGAATTCAGCGCCAACAAAGTGAGTGCCACGGTAGTCTTGCCGGAGGGAATCAGGGCCACCAAGGTCTGGGGCTACACCGGGAAAGACGGAGACTGGGGAGAGGACTACGCGGCTAAGTTGACGGAGACCGGCGCAACCATCAAGGCCACCCGATCGTTCCAAGCGAGGGAGAACCTGATCCTCGTGCTGGAATGGCCCCCGGGGCTCCTCGATGTACGGGCTTATCAGCGAGGAGGCCGGGAAGCTCCCTTTCGCGGAATCTGGATTTCCCACTGGCTTACAAACATAGAGAACTGGCGCCTTCTGATCCTTCTCCTCGGTGCTGCTTTCCTCTCCTATTTCTTGGTCTGGCTGTTCCTCGGAAGAGACCCTAAGAAAGGATTGATTCTGCCCCGGTATTTGCCTCCGGAAGGTCTCTCAGCGGGGGCCGCTGCCTATTGTGCCAGAATGGAACGGCTCGGCTACGACCACACATGCTTCAGTGCCGGAGTAGTCGGGCTCGCAGCAAAAGGCGCGATCCGTATCGAGAGAACGGCCGGGAGAAGCCCCATTTCCGGGGCATGGGGCTATGTGCTCCATGCCCAAAAGAAACGGCAAGGGTCCGGCAAGGACCATGCAAATCTGAACCCAGATGAACGCTGGCTTGTCGAGGACCTCTTGGGAGATGCCACGGATCTTAACCTGACCAAGAAGAACAATGAGCAAATCCGCGAAGCCCGGATGGCACATGAGGTAGCGCTCCTGTCCCAGCAAAAGGCTCTGCATCTTCGCCTGAACAGTGGCTGGAGCCTTCCGGGCATCCTGCTTTCCGTCGGCGTAACCTTGATCATCCTTTTTGAAATCGACCCGTGGCCCGGAGGGATTATAGCTTTCTTCGGAGGGGTCATGCAATTGCCATGCAAGCTCGTCCCACGGCACCAAGCGCTACATGCGAGTCTAGTTTCAATGTTGGTCGGCGCCTTGATTGTGTCGGGCTGTGTGCTCGTCATAAATGATGACGCGCTCGGCGGCTGGCTAGACCGGGTCGACTTGTCGCTCGCTCTGGCCTTTTCCGCTTTGGTCTATGCAGGCAACTTGGGAGCCCTCTTCCTATTGAAGGCCCCCACGCGCATCGGCCGCCAGAAGCTCGATCAGCTTGAGGGTTTCCGTCTTTACCTCGCCAATGAGATCCCGGCAGAAGATCCCAAGCTCCGACTGCGTTATCGCGAAGCCCGGGCCTCAGCCTCGGAGCTCCCGGAACACACTCTCGATCTTTTCGAAAGATTTCTGCCCTATGCGGTGGCCCTAAACTGTGCGGAGCAGTGGGCGTCTCAATTTGAGGACACTGAGGATTCCCGCTTCGCTGATCTCTTGGATGATTTCGGATCCGTTTTCACGACGGTCCTTGCGGCGGCGGCTAATCCCGCAGGTTCCGGTGGTTCCGGTGGTTCC
>DIHT01000075.1:12040-29749 GCA_002420305.1 Akkermansiaceae bacterium UBA5689
GTTCCGGTGGTTCCGGTGGTTCCGACGGCGGTGGAGGCGGTGGTGGTGGTGGCTGGTAATTCCTTCCCTGAAAATGGTGAGCGGCCTTACCCAGCCCCCGGTCCTTCCACGACCGCTTATAGGTTACGGATTCCAGCCGGGAGCACCCTGCCCGGCGGAGCCGCCCTCCCGCTAACCCAAAGTGACTACCTCACCCCGGGGAGAATCTACGCTGCAACAACCTTCAAAAGCTTTATTTAAAGGACTTTGCACCCATTTCACTTTGGGAAAGGGCCCGCGAGAATACTTGCGAATTCGCGCCTCACGAACAAAAGTTCCAGCGTCCACCGTCACCTTATTCCGCCCGAGGTTTCTACCACTATGCCGTCTATCGAGACTGCTCCCTCGGGCCTCTAAGCCCTGTCCCCCGCCATGATCAAACGAGCTGCCTTCGCGCTAGTTCTGGGCCTCTCCCAATTGGGAGCGGTCCCGGTCATTAGCGAGGTCATGTTCCATCCCCCACATCGCGACCCGCGCACCGGGGGAGAAAGTCCTTTAGAGGAGTGGATTGAGATACACAACCGCGGCTTTGGCTCTGCCAATCTGGCTGGATGGACTCTCGAGGGAGTAGGCTTCACCTTCCCGAATGTCAGCATTCCCGAAGGCGGGTTCCTTGTGATCGCCGCTAACGAGGCCGCATTCCGTGCCCAACACCCGAACGTGTTGAATCTGATCGGGGGCTGGAATGGTCGCCTCTCCAACCGCGGGGAATCCCTCCGGCTCCTCAATCATACTGGAGCAGAGATCGATCGTGTCGACTATGCAGATAGTGGCGACTGGGCCCGGAGAAGGGCCGGTTCTGATGACCGTGGCCATACCGGCTGGATCTGGGACAACCCCGCGGACGGGGGAGGCAGATCCCTGGAAGTTCGCAATCTTCACTCCCGGAACGACCTCGGCCAGAACTGGACTTTCAGCGCGGTCGAGGGTGGGACACCCGGGGCTCCTAACTCGGTGCGCCAAGTAAATGTGGCCCCTTTCATTGAAGACGTCTCTCATCACCCAGCAGTACCAGGCCCGCGAGACTTAGTTCTCGTGCGTGCCCGCTTGAGTGATGATCTCTCTTCCCCAATCCGAGGGGTAGTCCATCACCGGGTTTCCTCACTGGCGCCAACCCCATTCGCATCCACCGTCATGCGAGACGATGGAACAGGCGGGGACGAGGTTGCCCGCGACAATATCTACACCGCTGTTCTTCCGGCGCAGCCGGAAGGGGCTACCGTTGAGTTCTACCTCGAGGCCTTTGACCGGATCCAGAGCCGGACATGGCCGGCAGCAGCGCACGAGAACGGCCTCCAGGAAGCGAATCTTCTTTATCAGGTCGACAGTGAACAACCATCTGGTGAAGCCCCGTTTTATCGGTTCATCCTCTCTGCCGGGGAGCTGGAGGAATTCCTCAAGATCCCGTTCGACTCTCCTGAGCGTGATACAAATGCCCGCTTCAATGCAACGTTCATCGCGAACGTGGATGGAAAAATCACCACTCGTTACCAATGTGCGCTGCGGCTGCGGGGGTCGGGCACCCGCTCTCGCTACCCTCGTAATCTCAAGATCGAACTCCCCTCTTCCACCCCATGGAAGGGAAGGGACGAGCTGAATCTTAACGTTCAGTTCTCCTACAATCAGCTACTTGGAAGCATGTTCTACCGGGCGGCGGGGCTTCCTGCCTACGAATCCCGAGCGGTCGCCGTTCGCCTGAATGGTGTCAATCATGCTTCTCCGGAGAACGCCAGTGTCTCAAGGCCCTTCAATCACCACTTTGGCTTCTACGTTCAGAATGAACCTATCAACAACCGGTATGTCCGTGAGCACTACCCACTGGAGATGGGTGGCAATCTCTACCGTATGACAGGCAATGGAACGGGATGGGATTACTTCCCGGGGAGCAATGACTTGGAGGCGGACTACCGGGGGAGTGGATGGGACAAAGAAAACAACGATTCCCTCAACGACTGGTCGGACCTCCACAGCTTTATCGGGGTCATGTCCACGGCCTCTGGTGAGAACTACCTCAAGCAGATCCGCCGTGTCATGGATGTGGAGTCGTGGCTCCGCAATTTGGCAGTCAGCACGATTCTGACGAATGGGGAAAACAGTATATTTACCGGACGCGATGATGATTACGCCATGTATTGTGGAATCGATGGCAGGTTTAAGCTGATCCCTCATGACCTCGACACGATTCTTGGAGCAGGAGACGGTTCCCGAATAGGAATTGCAAATCTCCCTCATACCATCCTCGACTTCGTGGAAAGAGGGGAATCCTTCCTTCAGCTACAGAAGCTTTTTCGCGAGCCCGAGGTCCTGCAGCGCTACTACCAGATCCTGAGGGAGCTTCTTGTGGGGCCCTTTGAGCAGAACAGCGCCAATCGCCTCATTGACGATGCCCTGAGCTGGACCCCGAGAGGAATCGCTGAAGCCGCCAAGGAATTTCTCTCCGCGCGCCGTGCGGATATCTTGAGCGTAATCGAAGGGCCCCTCGGCATTTCCTCAAATCTGGACATGACCAGGGGCCTGCCAACCTCTTTCACAGTGAATGCAGCCCTCCAAGGAACCTTCAATGCGGGCAGAGCCACCCACGTTCTCATCAACGGCGAGCGAGGCACTCTCGAAGGGGCCCCTGGAACCTGGGCCTACGACCTCAAGGGACTCGCTCCCGGCATCAATCGTATCACGATCGAAGAACAGGATGCGGACGGCAACATCGTCGCCAGTGCCTACATGGATATCCTCTATGATGATGGCGACGTCTCCGAGCTCCAAGGAGATCTCACTATCGATACCGTTCTCGATGCCGCGGGGGGACCGTGGCTCATTTCCGAAAGCTTGAATGTTCCTGCGGACGTCACCCTGACAATAGAGCCCGGGACCTCTGTTTTCTTCCAACCGGACGCCGGGATCACGGTTTACCCCGGAGGGGCCTTGAAATGTGAAGGAACCCGCTACCAGCGAATCCGTCTCAGTCACGATCCGGGATCAACGGATGTCTGGCAGGGGATCCGGATTGAGGCTCCATCGGGGCAGGAGTCTCTTGCCGAAAATGTGATTTCCTTTACCGACATGGAGCATGGTGACGGGCAGGGAGAGTCCATCAAATTACGCCGCTCGCGCCTCCTCCTTGATCATGTCTCCTGGGATCACTGTAACGACACAATTCTTGAGGTATACAGCCCACAACTTGAGGTTCGCGATTGTGTGTTTCCACCAGTCTCAGCATCTGAAGCACTGAGGGGGTCCACCCTCAGGGGCAATGACTTCCTCGTTCTGCACCGCAATGAGTTCAACCCTTCCCCCAACTACAACGATATTATTCTCTTCTCAGGAGCACAGCGCCCGGGGCCTGTCTTCGCAGCCTACGACAATATTTTCAATGGATCTACCGATGAGTGCTTCGACTTGAACAACTGCGATGCCCACCTGGAAGGAAACGTTTTCATGAACGTCCGCCTCTCCACCCCTCGAAATTCCACGGCTAATGCCGTTGCCATCAACAATGAGTCCAGTGTGACACTCACGCGTAACCTTTTTCATAATGTCGACCACGCAGTTCTGGCAAAAAATGGAGCAGACTGTCAGTTCGAGAACAATACGGTCGTCAACGCAACCATTGCCGCAATCAACCTTAATGAGCCGCTGCGACCCAACACTCTACCCGCTGACTCAGTAGAGCTAGAATCCAATATCTTTTTGGGATGTAATGCCATCTTCGCTTATCCCGAGGAAGTCGAGGTCACAGGCTCTCGCAATATACTTCCCGTGGACGATCACTGGATCGGCAATGGCAATCTCGCGCTCGACCCCTTCCTCTACAACCTCTCCGGCGGTCCTCTTCCCAGAGATAACTGGGAACCGCTCCCTGATTCTCCCGCCATCGGCTCGGGAAAGGCCGGCCGCGACCGGGGAGCCGTCGTTGCAGCGGGTGCCACCGTGTCAAGCCTTCCAAGCCCGCTGACTCACCTGGACAGCATGACCCTTTCCGTCAACGGGGCCGGAGTGACTGACTATCGCTTCCGGTTGGTTACCAACGGAAATACCGGGGGGTGGAGCCCCATTCTCAGTGTCGAAACCCCGATTCAGCTTCGGAGCCTCGAACCCGGGACCTATCGGGTCGATTTACTAGCCCGTGATTCAGCCGGCTACTGGCAGGATGAGCTCGACCCAACATCCTCAAGAGAGTGGCAAGTCGTATCCAGTATCCAGAGCAGTGCGCTCCTGAACGAGGTAGAAGCTGTCGCAAGACCTGCCGAAGACAGGGTGGAGTTATTCAATCCTAGAGAGCAATCTGTGTCTCTTGAGGGCTGGTTTCTCTCCGATAACCCAAGCAATCCAACAAAAATTGCGCTTTCCGGCATCCTTGCCCCTGGAGCTTACCTGAGCCTGTCCGGAGACGAGGTGCCGAGCCTCAGCCCGTCTGGAGATGAGCTTCTTCTCTATTACAACGGGAACCTTTTGGATTCCATTCGCTGGGGCACTCAGACTCCGGGGAACTCGATTGGCCGGCACGGCCCGCAGCGCATCTGGACCCTTTGTGCGCCTACTCCTGACAGCGAAAATCAATCCACAGGACTAACTCCCTCAAGGTTCCTGCGGATTAACGAGTGGCTGACCGATCCTGAGGTGCGCTACACCGGGGAGTTTGTCGAACTCTTCAACCCCGGAGACTCACCCATGCATGTGGGTGGCATCTGGCTCTCCAACCGGCCCGACTATCCCAGGAGGCACCAGCTTCCTGCCCACTCTTATATCCCACCAGGAGGCTTCCTCGTCCTGCACTCAACAGAGGACAGGTATCCTCAGGCAGATGAATTCCCCTTCCGGCTCAATGGATTCCGTCAATGGCTGATGCTCACCAGCGTAGAGGGCATCCTGATCGATCAGGTTTCTCTCCGTGCGCAGGCGCCGGATCTGGTGGAAGGGAGAAATCCAGACGGTTCCTCCGCAATAGAATCTCTCCCGTTCGGAACTCCTGGGCGGTCCAACAACCGAGCTGCCCGGGTTGAGCAAGTCTCAACCCTGCTCCCATTCCAGCATTCGGAATGGCGTTTCCTCGACAACCGGGATCCGGGGGCCGAATGGATCACCCCCGACTTTGCGGACGGCGAATGGGAAACCGGCCCCGCCCCGCTTGGCCGCGAGACCAGCGCCCTAACCGTTCCCCTCGCGACGACCGGAGAGAGCGCTCCAGCCTTTGATTACCGCCGGGGCAGGAAAAACTACTATTTCCGCACGGTTTTTGAGTTTGATGGGGACCCCTCGCGCACCCTGCTCTCCCTCGCCACCTATGTGGATGATGGCGCAATCTTCTACCTGAATGGTCACGAAATTATCAGGCATAACGTTCCTGAGGGCGAGTTGAACGAAGACACGTGGGCGAGAGAGACGATCACGAACGCTTCTCTTGAAGGCCCTTTTCCTGTTCCCAGCTCCTCACTCTTAGTAGGCACGAACACACTCGCGGTCGTTACCTATCAGGCCAGCGCTACCAGTTCGGATATTGTCTTCGATTGTGAACTGGCATCCTCCGTCTCAACCCCGGGGCCGCCTGACCCTTCAGAATCTGCGCTGCAGGTCCTGCTCGACCACCTTCGGATTACAGAGGTCATGTACAACCCACCAGATGGAAGTGCTGGAGAATTTATCGAGGTCCAGAACACGAGCTATGACCTTCCTCTAAACCTTGAGGGAGTGCGGTTCACCGCAGGAATTGAGTTCACTTTCCCCTCCCTGATTCTGGAACCCCGCGCCCATGCGGTGATCGTCAAGGATCCGGAATTCTTTGAATTGATCCACGGACCGGACATTCACATCGCGGGGGCCTTCGAGGACGGCAAACTTCACAATGACGGGGAAGCGATCGCTCTCACCCTGCCGGAACCGGTTGACGCCCACATCCAAAAGTTTACCTATGATCACGCTTGGCACCCTGCCACAGATTCCACAGGGTTTTCGTTAGAGCTAAGGGACCCTGACCGTGAACTTGAGACATGGAACCAGCGGTCTGCGTGGTTGCCTTCTTTTGCGCGGCACGGTTCTCCCGGCTTCCCTAATGGCGCCTCCTCGTATCAGAGCTGGGCCAGTGCCCTGGGCGTTCATACTGGGGACAGTGATGGAGACCTTCTCGACAACGCCTTTGAATATGCCTTCGGATTCGATCCATCCGCTAAGCAATCCATCCCCCTCCTTCTGGAGCAGCTGATTCCTCCCTCAGGCGGCTTGACTACAACCTACCACGCCCCCGCAGTTGCCCCGGAAGATGTAATTTTGAGTATCGAGTCATCCTCTGACCTGGAGAACTGGACAACGGAAGCTATCAGAATCGCCAATGGTTCCTGGACCGGAGAGGGCTCCCTTCAATCCACCAGCCCAGCCGAGGGGCTGAGTATCATCCGTCTGCATCTGCCGCCGGGACGAACGCGTTTCACCCGCATGAAAGTGGATATCTTCGACCCGGAAACTCCCTGAGTTGAAGAGCGGCGCACCTCTTACAGGTTCGAAAACTACCTCAGGCAGGGAGATTGAGAGCCTGCGCAATGTCGGCGAATACGATTCTCGCATGAATCACTTTTTCCCGTCACTCTCTCGCCAGATACCCAACCAAGGATTGAACATGAGACCTTTCTTTCTCCCCGCTCTTCTTCTTGCTCTGGCAGCACCACCAACACTGTCTGCCGCAGAGAGTCGCCCTAACATCATCCTTATCATGTCGGACGATATGGGCTACTCGGACATCGGTTGTTACGGAGGAGAAATTCAGACCCCGATACTCGATGGCCTTGCCTCCAATGGCCTTCGGTTCACCCAGTTTTACAATACAGCACGCTGCTGCCCTACTCGCGCTACCCTTCTCTCCGGACTCTATGCGCACCAGGCCGGCGTTGGCCACATGATGGGCAACTACGGGATTCCCCAGTATCAGGGGAATCTCAACCGGAACTGCGTCACGATTGCGGAGGTGCTTAAGCCGGCAGGATACCGAACCTACATGTCCGGGAAGTGGCACGTGACCCCCTACAAGGCAAACGAAGTCGCTAACCCTGACATTTCCAACTGGCCGCTGCAGAGAGGGTTCGATCGCTTTTATGGGACCATCCATGGCGCCGGGTCATTTTTCGACCCCAACTCACTGACCCGGGGCAACCGCTACATTACTCCGGACAACGATCCAGACTACCAGCCTGACACGTTCTACTACACGGACGCCATCTCGGACAATGCGGTCCGCTACATCAAGGATCACAAGCGCGAGGCCGACGGGCAGCCCTTTTTCATGTATGTCTCCTACACTGCGGCCCACTGGCCCATGCACGCCCTTCCCCATGATATCGCAAAATATGAGGGCAAATATGACGGAGGTTATACGCCCACCCGGAAGTCCAGGATCAAGAAGCTCAAGTCGCTCGGCCTTCTGCCCGACCAATGGGACGTAGTCCCACAGGTAGGTAATTGGAAGGACGTCAAACTCAAGGAGTGGGAAGCCGCCTGCATGGAAGTCTATGCTGCCATGGTCGACAACATGGACCAGGGGATCGGCCGAATCGTGGGAGCCCTCAAGGGAGCGGGCCAGCTTGACAACACTCTCATCCTCTACTTTCAGGACAACGGCGGATGCGCCGAAGGGTTTGGTCGGGGGAAAGTGGTCGGCCCGCTCGAGCGCCCCGACAAGCCAACCCTTCCTCCCATGGCCAAGGATGAGCTCCAGACGCAGATGGTCCCGCCGAAAAGCCGCGACGGCTATCCTTTGCGACGCGGTGACGGAATCATGCCTGGTCCTCCCGAGACCGAGGTTGGCTACGGCCGTAACTGGGCCAATGTCTCCAACACGCCCTTCCGCGAATACAAACACTGGGTCCACGAAGGCGGGATATCGACACCCCTGATCGCTCACTGGCCCGAGGGCATCAAGGGCAAGAACCGCTGGTTCAAGACTCCGGCTCATCTCATTGATCTGATGGCCACCTGCATCGACCTGGGAAAGGCTAAATATCCTACCATAAAGAATGAGAAGAAGATCATTCCGATGGAAGGAATCTCCCTTCGCCCGGCCTTCGAGAAAACACCCCTGAAGCGGGGCCGACCGATCTACTTCGAGCACGAGGGCAACCGGGCTGTGCGGGATGGAAAGTGGAAGCTGGTGGCCAAAGGCGTGAGAGGCGCCTGGGAGCTCTACGACATGGAGCAGGACCGGACAGAAATGCACAACCTCGCCGCAAAGGAGCCCGGGATCACCTCTCGGATGATCGCCCAGTACGAACAGTGGGCAAAGGAGCGCGGGGTGGTTCCCTTTGGCTCGTGGCGCAAGGCCCGGCAGAAAAAGTAATTCCTACTCCCGCGAACCAACGACCCTGAGGTAAAGTTGCTCCTGCCCAGCGACGGGCAGGACAAAAGTCCCGGCCCCGTTTTCCCGGGTAAGGGCCGCTCCTTGGGCAGGACTCCAGCCCTGGAGATCAGACGAGGTTTCCAGTTCATAGCTGTAACCAGCCTGCGCAGAGAACCCAACGGCCAGCTCCCTGTTCGTTACCCCAACATCCAGCGGCCCAACCGCCAAGGACCCGGACAGGGAATTGGAGTCGGCGGGGTCACTCCCGCCAAGGAATTCCTCCAGGTTAGTCTGCCCGTCCTCGTCAAAGTCCTCATCATCATACCAGAATATATCCCCGAGATTATCTACTTCCCACTGATCGGCCATCCCATCCCTGTCGACATCCGTATCCGGAGAAGAGAAATAATTATCAAAGGTCGCATCGGTTGTTCCCGAATCACTGGTAGTGCTTGTGAAGACCCCGCAGGTTCCTGAAGCGTAGGTAAAATCGGTCCCGAACACGACTGCGAGAGGTGTCTCCAAGTCATCAAGGGCGAAGACCTCTCCCACGAGCTGTCCATAAAAGTCTTCCGGCGCGAAAAAACCCTGGAACACCAGACGGTAGCCCCGTCCCGGAATAAGCGTAATCGTCTCGGAGCCCAGAGTGCTGGCTGCCTCGCCACTTACGGATGAGATAAAGAGTCCCTCTCCACTAGTGTCGTAACTGAAGGCGTAGCCATTGGTTGTTGCGAGCCCCACGGATCCCAAGGATCCGAGCAGGCCGATATCCTGCCCGATGTCGTTGTCCCAGTCTACCAGGTCAGCCTCTACCCGGAAGGCTTCATAGACCTCGTTCGGGCGATGAGATCCCCCTCGGGTAGGTCCAAATGCTCCCGGGTTGGGAGAGGCTGGAGCCTGCACCCGGTAACGGTTCCCTTCAGGAAAGGAGAATACGACAGGTGCCCCGAGGGGTGCGAGTGGGGAATAGCGTTCCCACCCGGCATCATTCCCATCATTGAAATCATCCTGCACGATCTGGGCAGGAAGGCAGGGCCCCAGCAGGGAGAGAAGAAGAACAGGGAGGGGTCGCTTCATTGATGGCATGAGTTGGTCAAGTTACAGGTGAGATGGAGAAAGTTACCTGAGGTCCTCGCCCAAGTGACGTTTTGCAAACGCGAGATAAAAAGCCCAGTCCTCGGGGGTGACGTCGTGCTTACCGTCACGAAGATGATAGCCCGTCAAAGACCCCACACTCTGCCCGGGAGCTGGTATTTCCGTAACCCCGAGAGAAGACTTGCGATACAGATCATAGACGGGCTGGGCGTGCAGAACGCTGAGGAACTCGCCCTGAGGGTCGGCCCACTGGTCCTTGGTCGCGCTGGCCACATACACCGCCCGGGGGGCCATCAAGGCAATCAGCTGATGCTGGTCAAAGGGGAGCGCCTTCTCGTTCCCATCATATTTCTTGAAGTTTCCGTTGAACCAGTGCGGGAAAGACCGGTTGATCCGGCCTACGGTTTCACCGAAGGCCCTTTTGCTCAGGGCCGCCCCTCCGCATCCCGAATTGTTTGATATCACCACTTGGAACCGCGGGTCGGTTGCACCCGCCCAGAGTGACGTTTTGCCGAGTCGGGAGTGGCCAATCACGGCAACCCGCCTTGCCTCTACCTCCTTGATCCCCTCAAGCGCGTCAAGAAGCCGGCTCAGCCCCCAGGCCCAGGCCGAGATTGTTCCCCACTCGTCAGGCTTGGGGTCTCCCTCTGTAAACAGGGGGTGGACCCCGTTTTTCCAGCCATCATGATAATCAGGATCGATATTCCCGCAACAAGCCGTGGCCAGCGCAAAGCCGCTCTCAACAATCATTGCCACAGGCCAGCGCCCTGCTGCACTACCGCGCATGGACTCCGCCTTTGCTCTCCGGTCTTCGCCTTTCCGGGACCCGACTACATAGCCCAACTCGGGCGTAATCCTTGTATCTTCTTCGAGGCATTGGTTGCCCCGGAAGTTTAGTCCGACGAACGCAGGGACCGGGCCCGTCCTGTTCTTAGGCAGATATAAGAGCATCCGCACCTCCGGGCCTTTGCCCTCCGCAAAGCTAATGAGGTATTCACGGCGAACGGCTCTGCCTCCGACCGCATCCTCCTCTTCCTTGTCGAGAACCACCTTGAAGCCCGCCGGCTTACCAACGGGCATGCGGCCATACATTTCATTTTCTATAAGCTTCAAGGTAGCCGGGCGCCCCTTTTCCTCCCATTCGGCTACCGATGAAACCCGGCCCCCTCCCGCAAGGAGAAGGGGATCAGGCAGATCATAATCAGGCACCTTGGACTCGTTGTAGTTCGCTACCAGCTTCTGCCCATCGGCTGACTGGATCAGTGCCACGGCAGCGAAAACGAGTGAACAGGCACGACGCATACTACCACGCTATGCCACCTCGAGACCGGGGAGCAAGAAGGAACTACCCCCCATCCTGCGCCTCATAAGCCACTCGTAGAGCATAGGTTACCGCTACACCCCCAATAGAAGGATACGCCGCCCTACTAGCGCTCTGTGGAGAGTTTCCAGCTGTCCGTTCGAAAAAGGGAGGCGGGCAGGCCTGCAGCATTAACAAGATTGGCGCCCTTAGGATTAGACGCCCACGCATAGCGAACCGCCACCGGGTCCGGGACATCCCCATTGGATACGATCGCGCTCTCTCCATCCAAGGATACTTCAGCCCAGCGCCAGATGCGGTCTTCACCCGAAATCTCGAAGCGGGCGGGCTTTTTACCATCCCTAGTGGTCAACCCCACCGCGTTGTCAAAGGTAATACGAATCCGCCCTTCCTCCACCTTGAACCCACGGTAAAGAGGGCCGCTCGCAACCAGATCGTTCTGGCCGTATTCTCCGTGCAGGGCCCAACGGGAAAGCCGCTCCCCTACGGCCTTCTTGTTTCTGGGGTGAATATCATTCGCCGCTCCGACATCATTGATAACCGCCATTCCGGTTTTGGGCAGCCGCAGGGTAAGGCGTTGTGCGTTCTGTAATTCTGCCCAAGAACTTTCCTGGCCTGGCCTCGTAGTTGGCGACTTGAAGTTTGCCAGCTGCGCGAAATAAAAAGGCATCTCGTCACCCCAGCTCTTACGCCAATCCATGACCAGCAGTGGAAACAGCGTCTCGTATGCCTTTGCCCGACTCGCATTGGATTCCCCCTGATACCAGATCGCCCCCTTCATCGCATAGCCTGCCCATGGGTGAATCATTCCGTTGTAAATAGCAGCTGCCCGGCTGGGGTTCAGGGCAGGTGGGCGGGGCTTCTGGGGCTTTCGTGGGAGTTTCCGCCTCTTTTTGGGGTCTTTCTCCGCTCGATTGGAGCTCCTGATCTTTTCCCACGCAGCCATCTGCTTTTTGTGGGAGGCCTCGGCTGCGCCAAGGTCAAATCGTCTCATCTCGGCATCCAAATTCTGTAGCAGGGCTCGGCCTTCGGGCTCGGTTGCCAGTGTTTTCCTGCTCGTAAAGGCTTCTACGGGCTTCCCTCCCCACGCGGCTCGAATAATTCCTACCGGAACTCCCAATTCCGTGTGTAGCTTCAGCGCGAAGTAGTAGCCTACCGCGGAAAACTTACCCGCACTCAAAGGGGTGGCGACGTTCCACTCTCCACCAACGCGACGCCGCGGAATCGCAGAGGTCGTCAGATCGGCAAGAAACATCCGGATCCCCGGATGGTTCGCTGCCGGAATGTCCTTCCGAGCCCGCTCTGTGGCGGAAAGGGCCCATTGCATGTTGGACTGTCCCGAGGCCATCCATACCTCTCCCACAAGAATGTCCTCTACAATCACCTTCCCGCTCTCGCTCCCCTTCACAACAAGAACCTGCCCCTCGGCGCTGGGATCCAGCGCGGAAAGTTCAAGGCGCCACCGCCCTTCCACGTCAACCGCAGTGCGCTTTGTCTGTCCTGCAAAACGTAGCTCAACCTCTTCAGCAGGCGTTCCCCAGCCCCACACAGGCACCGATACTCCACGCTGAAGGACCGCGTGGCTACTGAACATGCCGGGCAGCTCAATACCTGAGGCCGCGGACACCATAAGGCATGCCGCAGCCAGAAATAAGAGGATGAGTCGCAAATGCATTGTTAGGCCCTACGGTTTTATCGATGTGGCTCAATCACAAAACATAGCATCCTACGACCCTCCCCAGAGGAATCTATCGAATTTAAGGCTGCAAGCGAGGTCACTCTTGCTCTAGGCTCCCTGGATATGAGCTCACTGAACAGACGCCACTTTGTCAAAAGCACTGCCGCGGCAGGTGCCGCCCCCCTGATCATTGGCACGAAATCGTCCGCGAAGGTCAGGGGCGCCAACGATCGACTCCGCATTGCAGTAGCAGGACTCAACGGGAGGGGAGGATCACACCTCGGAGGCTTTGGAGGCATCAAGGGAGTCGAGATCGCATACGTCGCCGACCCTGACTCAAATGCCCGTGATCGGCGCCTCAACGAGGTTCGCTCCAGGGGCCATAAGAACTGCAAGGCGGTGGTCGATATCCGGGAAGCCCTCGAGGACCCCGAGGTTGACGCCATTTCCGTTGCGACTCCGAATCACTGGCACTCACTCATGACAATCTGGGCAGCTCAGGCTGGCAAGCATGTCTACGTCGAGAAGCCCATGAGCCATGACGTCGAAGAGGGCCGCGTCGCGGTAGCAGCCCAGAAGAAATACGGCGTCGTGATCCAACATGGAACCCAGCGTCGCAGCGACAAGAACATCGCTGCCCTCCACGAAATGATCAAGGCGGGCACTTGGGGGAAATTGAAGGTCGCCTACGGTTACTGCTGTAAGCCCCGGGGAGGAATTGGAACCAAGGGCATCGCTTCCCCTCCAGAAAATCTGGACTGGAATACCTGGAAGGGCCCTGCAGTCATCGACGACTACCATGCAAACTACGTCCACTACAATTGGCACTGGTTCTGGAAGACTGGCAACGGCGATCTCAACAATCAGGGAACTCACCAACTGGACGTGGCGCGCTGGGCCATCGACGATAACCAGACCCACCCCGTGCGAGCCATGGCCATTGGTGGCCGCTTTCAGTGGAATGATCAGGGAGAGACCCCGAACACCATGTTCGGAATCGCCCAGTACCCCAACGGCCAGTATTGCTTTTTCAATGTCCGGAACGTGAATTACAATGGCTACCAGAGGCAGGTTAAGAACGAGTATTACTTTGAAGATGGTGGGCGCATCATGTCCGACACGAACCCTCACTATTTTAAACCCGGAAGTGACAAGGGGGAGAAGATCCAGCTTTCCGGTGGCGACGTGACTCCCGGCGGATGCTGGAACAGTTTTGTTACCGCGTGCCGGGAAAATAAGCCCGAAATGGCCAATGGAGATGTCATGGACGCCCACTATGGATGCGTTGTGGGGCACCTCATGAATAATTCCTACCGGCTCGGGAAGAAGGTTCCCTTCAATAAGAAAGCCGGCACCTTTGGTGACAACAAGCATGCCGCAGAGCACTTTGGCATCCTCCATGACGTCATGGAGAAGGGCTGCAAAATTCCCGTGGACAAGGAGCAATACACGGTAGGGCCTTGGCTTACCTTTGATCCTAAGACCGAGCGTCATATCGGAGAGTTTGCCGCCGAGGCTAACGCTCTTCTGAAAGACCCTAACAACAAGGGCTTTGAGATCCCGGATGCAAGTAAGGTCTGAGTCCGGAAATTTCATCGAGCAATCTATCAAAAGCGTGGGAGGGCAACCCCCACGCTTTTTTCTTTTCCCTGCGAACCACCAACCACCTCGAGGGAAACTCCCTACGCGGTCCGGAAGCTGAATAAGGGAAGCATGAGGGCCTCAGGCCTCTTCTCCAGATTCCACTACCAGCCTTCGGCGCATGGTCCAGCCCGTCAATCCCAGCACGGCGGAAACAAGAGGGCACAACAGATTGAAAAAGGCATAGGGCGCAAACAAATGGGGCCCGACCTTCAGCGCTCCCAGCATCGTGGCGCCACATGTATTCCACGGAATCAGAGGAGACGTCACGGTCCCCCCGTCTTCCAGGCACCGAGAAAGGCTCCGCGGATCCAGTCCAGCCCTTGCATATGCCTCTCCAAACATCCTGCCAGGAAGAATGATCGAGAGATACTGGTCTGCCGCCACCAGATTGATTCCAAGCGCCGAAGACAACGTGGCTAGCACCAATCGACCACTAGAAGTAGCAGCCCTCAGGATAGCCTCTACGATGACCCGCAGCATTCCCGTTGCCTCCATCAGACCTCCAAAGGATAGAGCGCAGAGAATCAGCCCGATCGTCCAATACATGCTCTCGAGCCCACCCCCGGTAAGAAGCTCGTCAAGTCGGGCGAGCCCAGTCTCTGGAGCATGCCCACTCTGGAGGACAGACACTACCTCCCCCGCAGGGACTTCTTGGATTGTGAGAGCGAAAATCATGCCTGTAAGGCTTCCTGCAAGAATCGCCCCCGGCGCAGGAACTCGGAAAAAAAGACATCCCACGACACTCAGCGGGGCCAGCCAAAGCAATGGGGATAATTGGTAATTCCTTTCAATCGCATCGAGGAGACTGCTGATTTCACCGAAGCTGGACTGGTCCCCGGACGAAAAGCCCAGGATCGCGTAAGCCACGAGAGCAATCAGCATGCTTGGGACCGTCGTCCAGAGCATATGCCGGATATGCTGAAAGAGAGGGACTTCCGCTACCGCGGCGGCCAGATTCGTCGTATCCGACAGTGGAGAAAGCTTGTCCCCAAAATAGGATCCGGAAACAACGGCTCCTGCTGTCATCGCGCTGGAAACTCCCAGTCCCTCTGCGACTCCAATCAATGCCACACCAATCGTCCCCGCCGTGGTCCACGAACTCCCGGTAGCCAACGACACGACGCTACATATCAAGCAGCAGGCGACCAGGAACACCTCCGGGGCAAGAAGACGCAACCCATGAAACACCATGAGCGGGACCACCCCACTCACCTGCCACGCTCCAATCAGAAGACCAATGGCCAGAAGGATCAGAACGGAAGGAAGTCCAACTGAGATTCCCCGAACCATTCCCTCCTGAAGACTCTTCCAGTTGAAGCCCAGAGCTTTTCCTGTAACCGCGGCAACCACGCTTCCCAAGATCAGAGGTAAATGTGGATCCGCTCCCAGCAGGCGAATCCCAAGCACGAGAAAACCAGCCACCGCCAAAATGGGTAGAAGTGCAACTACCAGAGAGGGTGTGCGAGGTGTTCTACTCATAGACGAAGGGCCCGTGATTTCCCCGCCCGAAAAGCACCACCCGGGGTAACCCATGACCAGTCAAATCGGTGCCTCCCTCTCTTAGAAGGACCCAGTTAATTAATCTCGCCGAACAAATGACCCCCTGCGGGAGTCTTTGGAACTGGACACTCCCCCCCCGTCATCTTAATTCGCTGGGTATGCGATTAGCCATTGCCTGCCTCATTCCGTGCCTGAATTTATTGCAAGTGGCGCCAGCCCAGGATGACTCCCAGCCAAAACCAGCACTCGTAGACCCTGCTCCCGATCAGGAGCCGGATGCCGACGAAGTCCCAGATGAGGAAGAGTCCGCCGGTGAGGAGCTTGCCGCACTCGAAGAAGCGGCGAAGAAGGCCGCGGAAGAAGAACAGGTGCGCCTGGCAAAAGCGGCCACCGAACGAGAAGGCGCAGTGGGAGAAAAGCACGCTTCCCTTACCACCGGAAAAGGCCGCACCTATAAGAAGGTGGTGATTAAGGGCGTGGATGAAGTTGGCGTCAAAATCGCCCACGAATATGGAACCGCCAGAATTAAATTTGAAGAGCTGCCTGAAGAATTCCAGACAAGATTTGGCTATGACCCCTCGCGCGCTCAGGAAGTCCTCTCCCGGGAAAAGGATCTCGAAGCAGCACGGGCACGAGCTTCTATTGCCGCACTGCGGGCCAATGCCGGACTGCCCCCCTCTGCCCCCACCCGCCCCAGCGCTACCAAACCAAGAACCACAAAGCCAAAAGTCACAAAGCCAAAAACAACAAGGCCAGAAACCACAGAGCCGATTGGAGCGGCGCCATCTGCTCCCTCCGACAATGTGCAGGTTCAGCCCATGATGGCGCGAATTGCCGAACTGGAACAGGTGATTGCAAAGCTCAGGCCTGAAGCGAAAGCCCTTGACGATAAAGCCTCTGAAATCGAAGACGATGCCTTCAAGGGGATTGGCGGAGCAGGTGGAGACCCAAAAGTGAGTCAGAAGAAACTGGCCGAGGCCAAGTCATGGAGAAACAAGGCCGAAGGCGTCTACACCAAAATCAACACCGCCCGCTCGGAAATCAGCCAGCTCAAGCGCAAAATCAAGCTGATCGAACGGAATAGTAAGAAAAAATAGCAACCCGCTTGCTACGCCCTCCAGAGCATTAGTCTGGCTGACATCGCATTCTGAGGCTTGTGCTGCGCACCAGCGCGTTGGCCCTCCGCCTACGATCTTCCTTGCATGGCTGTGCCCTCGGAGGATCCTCCGGGCTGCTCTTATGAATCGTCGTCATTTCCTAACCAGCAGCACCGCCACTGCTGTTGCCGCTGCCAATCAGGCAACTGGCAGCACCTCCAGCCCGAGGCCTAACGTTCTCTACCTCTTTTCCGATCAGTGGCGCGCGATGGACCACGGATACATGGGCAATCAGGAAGTGCGCACCCCGAATATTGACGCCCTCGCTGAGCAGAGCGTGAACTTTACGAATGCGATCTCGGGAATTCCTGTATGCTGCCCTCACCGAGGCAGCCTGCTCACAGGTCAATATCCTCTCTCGCATGGCCTCTTCCTGAATGATTTGCGCCTGAACGACAAAGCGACCTCCATTGCCCAAGCCATGAGCGCTGCGGGCTACGATACCGGTTACATCGGCAAGTGGCATATCGACGGGACCGGGCGCTCGGCCTACATACCTCCTGAGCGCCGCCAAGGCTTTGACTACTGGAAGGTGCTCGAGTGCACGCACAACTACAATAAGTCCCGCTTCTTCGATAAAGGGAGCAAAGACCCCCAGATCTGGAAAGGGTATGATGCCTACGCGCAGACCCAAGACGCCGTTGCCTACATCAAGAATCATGGTGCGGCGCCGTCAGAAAGCCGGAAACCTTTCAGCCTCTTTCTCTCCTGGGGCCCCCCTCATGCTCCCTACCGGACTGGCCCGGCCAAGTGGCTAGACCACTACGACAGCAAGGAGCTGACTCTTCGAGGAAACGTGCCTCCGCAGATCAGCAAGCAGGCACAGTCAACCTACGCCGGATACTACGCTCACTGTAGCGCTCTGGACGAATGCGTCGGGTCACTTATTGCTGCCCTCAGGGAAAGTGGACAGCTTGAAAACACGATTATCGTTTATACTTCTGACCATGGCGACATG
>DIHT01000045.1 GCA_002420305.1 Akkermansiaceae bacterium UBA5689
GGCGCGGTCTCCACGAGGTCGCTTGGGGAGACTCCTTTCGGACATGGGCTGGACCTTACGCCCGGGGTGTTGGATCTCCTCGGAGAGGACGGGTTGCCGGGGCTGGATTGAAGATACGTGGACTCTCTGGCTCGGGGGGGATCAGGAGATCTCCATGACGAGCTTTCCGAATTGCCCGGATGTTTCCATCGAGGAAATGAGAGAGGCGCCCTCCGCGAGTGCTGAAATGGAGTGGATCACCGGTTTCAGCTCGTGCGTTTTCACAAAAGAAATCATCTCTGCGAAGTCGGAGGGTGATCCCATCGTAGACCCGATGAGCTGAAGCTGATTCCAGAAATGGTAGCGAACAGGGAAGGTCACTGATGGCCCGGCAGTTCCCCCGTAGCTTACTACGCGTCCTCCAGGCCGGACCAGAGGAAGGAGGTCGCCGAAATGTGCCCCAGCGGCCCCGTCGAGGATCATGTCCACGTGCCCGTTCTTAGAGAGAAACGCATCGGACCATTTTTCATTTGTGTAGTTTGCCCCGGATGAGGCCCCGAGTGTGATGGCTTGGGAGATCTTGTGTTCGCAGGACGAACTGACGAAGACTCGTGCGCCAGCAGCTTGTGCCATTTTCAGGGCGATGGTAGCCACCCCTCCACCGATGCCGGTGATCAGGATGGACTCTTCAGGCTTGAGTTTACCCTGCGAGAAAAGAGCCCGATAGGCGGTCAGGCCAGCGAGGGGCAAAGCTGCCGCTTCATGAGGAGTCAGGTGGGAAGGTTTCTCCGTGATCTGCTGCACGGGGACCGAGATGTATTCGGCGAGGGTGCCATTATCGGGCATGCCTAGAATACGAAAATCCGGCCCCTGGACGAGTTGGTCTGAACCCCACTGGAGGCTTGGGTTGATCAGGACCTCCTTGCCCACGAGGGAGGAGTCTACCCCTTCTCCTGCTTTTTCCACGATTCCGGCTCCATCGGAGCCCAGGACGCAGGGAGCCTCAATGTTCGGATAGCCGCCTCTGGTGATCCAGAAATCTCTCCTGTTCAAGGCAGCTGCCGCGAGTCGGATCAGAACTTCTCCCGGAGTGGGGAGGGGATCATTCGTTTCCTTAAATTCTATGGCGCCGTCGACAGAGGTAAGAACGAGAGCTTTCACAGGCGGGAGACTCCTACCTATTCGGGGTCGTTACAAGAGTGCATCCGAGAGAAGGTTGATTCAATTATCAGGGTATTGAGGTAACGGAAATTCTCAGGAAGAGTCGCTCATAAGGAGCCATGGTGATGCTGGCCTTGCGTAGCCCGCTCGAGTTCCCGGTGGGCACAGCCACATCGCCGACCGGGGTCCAAGTGGCCAGGTCCGTAGAAAATTCCACTATGCTACGAACGTCACTTAAGAGGGGGTTGCTTGGGAAAGTGAGGGTCAGCTCACCGCCCTCTATTACTGGTGAGGGAGCGAGGGAGGTGTCAGCAAGGAGAGGATTCAGTCCAAGGGCATACTCCACGATATTGAGAAATCCATCGAGGTCGAAGTCTTCCAGCTCACTGGACCCAGGAGGGGACCCCGGCCCAAAAGTCAGCTCGCGAAAGTCAGCATATGAAATTTCCGCTGCTCCGGTTCCGGGAGAGGGGGTTTCTCCGGTCCAGCTGGAGGCAAAATTGCCAAAGAGAGAGGAATCAACCCGGTGTAGTGAGCCTCCATTGCCGTCCGGGCCGGTCGGCCAGGGAGCGGTAGCGAGATAGCGCACCTCATCTTCAGTGACCTGGGGGTAGAGCTCGAGGTCAGTCGGAGGGGCCATTTCAGGCCGCTGCAGACGCACAATACCTTGATCATTGCGTAGAGGCCCATCGCTCCATGGACCGAGAAGAGGGACTTCCGGTCCTATTCCATAGTGAGAGCGGAAGTTCGTTGAACTGATCAGGTCAGTTACCGGGTCAAAGCCAACTACCAGGATGGTTTCTCCCGTGTTGAGTGAATGGTCTGCGGTGAAATCAAAATCAACGCCGCCCCGTATTCTCCAATTGGCAAGATTCTCAATGGCTGGTCCAGGATTAAAGAGCTCGACATACTCGAAGCTGTTTTCCGGACTTGCCACCGGATGATACATCACTTCCGAAATGATCACCGGGCCTACTTGAGCAGGGGCATTCATTGCACCGAGGGTGGCCGCAGTCATGCTGACGAGAGTTTCGCTTCCTCCGCCATTGGGCCATCGCCCCAGCGCCTCACTGGCACGCGCGGCGGCGAATTCTACGACGTCCACGAACCTGAGAAGGTGACCTTGGGCGTTGCCCTCGAGCAGCCAGACCCTGTCGCCCTGTGCAGAAAGCGCGAAGGGCTCTCCCCTCGTATAGGCTCCCTTGGTGCCGTGATTGTCGATGAAGGCAGCGGGGATTGTAAAGCTGTCAGGGCCGGTGGCGGTTACCTCGAACGTGCCGTTATAGGCTCCGGTTCCAGCATACCCGGAGATGGTAATGACGTCGCCGGTTGATAGACCATGTCCGGGCCTGAACACAGTGGTAGGAGCGCTTGCATCGCTACCGGCATACGAGGAAATGCGGAGATCCTCGGGGGCGTTAAAATCGTTCTCGTCCCAAGTCATGTAGCCCCCGGCCGGAATCCTCCCGGTGGGAATACGAAACTTCCGGTAGTTGCCACTGGCATCAGAGAGATACCAGTTCATGACCTCAATCGAGCTGGTTGTCGTGTTGTGGAGTTCGATCCGGTCGAGAGCGGGCAGGTCCGTGTTGGTAAGGACTTCATTGATGACAATGCGCCCGTCGGGGCCCGCCCCAGAGGCCCCCGGGGAGCCATTATATTCGCTGCTGGAGCGCCAGTTTTCGGAATTATCGTAGTCCGATGCAGGGTCGATGACTTCAAGCGAGGATCCGATTCCGTCGGCACGCCCGGGCCAGGTTCCCCCGTCATCGTAGACGAAATCGTGAATGCTGCTGCTGTCCGATGTCACTAGGGAAATGCGCTCTCCTCCATTGTTGAGGGTCCCGGAATACTGCCCTGCGACTGGAAGTCCCGTGCCATAGCGTGTTTCAAATCCCTCCAGATCGGCGACAATGACGACGTGTCCAGCTGGTTGGAGGTTGATGACGGGAAAGGTGAAGGTGATCCCGTCCGTGAACTGCACGCCGTCCAGGGTGACTGCGCTGTCGCTGACATTGGAGATCTCGATGAATTCAAAATCTCCACCACGGTAAAGGCGGGGAATTGAGAGGTTGGCACCGTCGCTCGCTTCCAGAGCACTGGGGGGGAGCGCGTTGTAGTTGATTTCTGTGATACGCAGATCGGAGGCGGTGGCGCGGCGCTCGAGGTAAAAGAAGGCTTCGCTCAGTGGAGACCAGGAATCTCCACCTCCTACCCGCGCTCTCATGCGAACCAATCCACTGGAGGGCAACGTAATTTGCCCGGAGAGGAGAAAGGCTCCAGGGGAAAGGTTTCCACCTTCGAGGCGAGGGTCTGTGCCGTCCGTCGTGTAGTAGATAGAGCCCGAGGGTGCAGTGGCGGAGAGTGTTCCTCCGGTGGGAACGTCGCCGCCGTGCTGGGCCCCGCCGTTCACCGTGAAAAGAGGAGGCTGAATGGTCCCGAGGTAGGTGTCCGAGGTTCCCGAGAAACGCCGTGATCGCCAGGTGCTGATCATCCGGTCGGTGCGGTTGGTTCCTGAGGTGGGAAACCACGATCCGAGGACTCCGTTACCCGGGCTTGTGCCGGGTCCCCCAGGTGTGCCGTAAACCGCTCTAGTCCAGTTTTCATCACGTGTGTAGTTACCATTGGATCCTCCTCCACTTCGATCGTCGCCCCAGCGAGCAGATTCGCAGATGATGGCGGTATCAATCTGGTCGGCATACTTTTGAAAGCGGTTACGGTTTGCGAGATTAGTGAGAGCACCTCCATGGAACAGGTGTTTGTAAGCGCGATCGGCAAAGCGGACCCTAAATTCCCGAAATCTCTCGAGATCATCAAAGATGAGTGCCCCGTCCAGAGCTCCGCTGTTGCTGGGAGCACTGGTATTGGTTTCATCCTCCAGAATGCGTTCGGTATCCCAGCAGTAGAAGCGCCACGGGGCATTGGCAGCGCCTCCGCCTGCGGCACGCCAGTTGTCATTGTTTTTCAGATCGGCGTTGCGGCCAAAATATTCGGCGATGACAAAGTCGATGTAATTGTCCACATCGATGACCCTCTGAATCCGGGCCCAAGTGGTCCGCGTATTGGCAACGAGCGACTTCATGGAATTGAAGGAGCTCGATTCCTCCGAGGTCAGTCGGCCTGGATTCAGGCCGAGAACTTCGTCATCCTCGAAGCCGTTATAGGCTGCGTAGTGATCGTTCTCCAGACGCTCGTGGAGATTGTAAACTCCCCAGTAAAGTCCGTTCAGATACAAGTGGACAAAGTGCCCATGCCCTCCGTCAGCATTCCCCATTGCGATCATGCAATCGCGCGCCCACTGGTCGCGGATCATGGTTGCCCGGGCTCGCTGTCCACTGTTGCTGTGGTGCCATGAGTTGTTGTACATGGCTCGAAGGTGAATACTGTCAAAGGTGGTAACGCTAGTGCCCTCGAAGACCGGGTAGTTCAGCTTTCCAGGTCCATAGAGGTCGCGGAAGCGCAGACTGAGAGAGTGCTTGATTGACGAACCGGGGTTACGGCTGGCACCGCCCTGGAGCTTGACTCCGCAGTCGATCTGGAACCCTCCCTCGATATTCACGCCATCGTTGGTTGGACCGGGATGAAAATATTCGGCAGAGACCGAGGCCTCGATACTCCGGTTCTGAGTGTCAACGTAGATCCCGTTCGGACCAAAGAAATCGTCCGCTTCCCCCGTGACCGAGAGAGTTGGAATGTCCCGCAATCCTCTCTGGAGACGGGCAGAATACTGGCGTGAACGGGTGATCTGGGTATCCATGTCATAGTCAGCCCTTGGTTCGCCTCCCCAGCTGGTTGGATAGCCGGAAGGCCGGGTTTGGCTCGCGACATCGTCGGGAAAGATGTAGGTCCGTGTATCCACCTTGGAGGATTGGAATTCTACCTTGTGGGCCATGGCCCGTACTACCTGTGTTCCGGCAATACTAAATGGCCCACTGTAGATCAGGCCCCGGGTGGGCGATGGGGGTGACCCATCGAGGGTGTAGCGGATTTCTGCCCCGTCGGTCACGGTAGACAACTGCAATTGGAACTGGTCGGTGAAGAATCCACGGTCAACGCTGAAGGCGGGATCTTCCACGAATCCAGCAAAGGATTCTCCGTTCTGTGCGCCAGGAGTGGGACTTGAGAAGAAGCCGGGTGCTCCGGTCTCAGGGTTTGTGATCTGGACCGAGTTCAGTTCCGGGGAAATCAACATGTCCGAGCTGGTCAGGCCATCGTTCAAGCCATGAATGGCAAGGATGTTCGTTCCGTTTCTCAGAAGCTGTATGCGGTTGTTCAAGTCGAAGGACTGGTAGACCAGTGCCTCGCTATCAGAATGGTTGGCAGTGGCCTCTGAGTCGGAGGAGAGATCCCCCTCCGCGGGAGAGTTCGCGGATTCAATGAGCTCTCCGTTAAGATATGCGGCAAAGCCATCGTCATATTTCATGCGGA
>DIHT01000158.1:0-11258 GCA_002420305.1 Akkermansiaceae bacterium UBA5689
TATTCCGAGCTGCACCCTCTGGGTCTGCAAACACAAAGGTCGTCCTGAAGGACGGAGTGAGATGTTTGGATACAAATCCAGGCAGGGTCTTTTCCGTGTCATATTCACGCTCCCCAATCAGGAAGACAATATGCTTGCGGGAGTCTCCCGGAAACCGATGGGGAGCCCCTCCTAGAATCTGGTCACTGGAAACCGTAGGGCAGACATATCTCTCAACGTGGTTCACAATGAGATCGGTCCCCTCAAAATGACTGACCTTCGGCGGCATCGCCGGATTGTACATTGTATCCGTGAGATCCCGCATCAGGACCACATTCTTCCCGTTCCTCGCCATTTGGCGCAGCCCGAAGGGTCGCCCGAGCACACACATGTTGGTATGCACTCCCACGAGAATCACATTCCTGATTCCACGCTGCTCAAGGAGGTTCCAGTTTTCTCTTCCGGAGTCGGTGATTGCATCCCTGCCACCATCAATTTCAAGCAGACCCAGTTGACGAGTCCACGGAGCACGTGGATTACGCCCCATCTTCCTCAATTTCTCTGCCCACTCAGCATGCTCCTGAGGATCGTCATCTTCCCCTCCATCGGAATGATCGATAGGATAGCCCGCCTGCTCCTCTCGCTTATCAAGCCAAGTCAGCCACTGTTCAATCCCCTCCGGAACATTGCCGGAGTCTGGCGCTGACTGCGCACGCTTACGGGCGGGGTGGTCCTCATAAAACTGCATGCACGAGGAGGGGGCATGAATAATGAGTGACCCCCTGTCCCTTGCGGCTTTCAGGAGTGCATTCATTCTGGGCGCCAGCTGATTAGCCCGGACCACCGCGTTCTTACAGTGATGAAGATCCCACATGTCACAAACGATCACCGCCGTCTCGCTAGGCTTCCATGCCTCCCTCGATTCCACTGTTCGGAATTTTCCGGGACTGTCCTCCACCTCTTCCCTCAATCGCATTTCATAATCCTCTGCCAGAACAGGAGAGCAGCCTGCCTGCAGTAGCAGGGTGACCGAAAGCCTTCCAATCATCTTCATGCCAGCGAGATAACGGCCCCTGCGTCCGCAGCACAAGTCTCGCCTCTTAAAATGCCCCGCAGTAGGCCTCGATAGGGGCAACGAACCGCTCATCCATCGTTGCAGATCAACCAAAAGACCATATGATCGCCCCATGAATCGGTTCATTTTTATCCTCGCGGTAGCGTTCACCCTTTTACCTGCAATCGTCGAAGCAGCCGATATCAGACTCAGGGTCAAGAACTCGACCCTTGGTTCCGAGCGCAAGGGTGACACCCGTAAAAGTCAGCGCCAATTGGAGATAGAAATAGATAACCGTGACCGTGAGGACTACGAGGGCGTGACCTTGGAGTGGGTGGTCATCGCCCGCGATATTCGTAACCGGAAGCTATCGATCGCCAGCCGAGGTTCCAAGAAGATCGACATCCCGGCCGACGACGAGATAGAAGTCACCTCCTCTCCCTACTCCTTTTCAAAAAAAGAAGGAGAAGTTCGGGAGATCAGAGAAAACCGCTTTCGCCCCGACCGGCCCCAGTTTGACGTAGAGCCTGATAGCGGGACTCGTTACGCCGGATACATTATCATCCTGACAAAGGATGAAGAAGTCATCGCCGAAGCTGCCACCACGGGCATGAAAAAGCGGATGGCACCTCTTCTTTCCAAGGATAAAAAAAAGTAAGACTCTCTCTTGCGAAAAAACCGGATCGCTGACGTTCTCGAATGCTGCGCTCCCCAGTCCAGGTCACGCCTGATAAGGTTGGAGATCACTATGATCGCCTGGACGAATTCTACCGTTCGATCTGGGGTAGAACCCTTCACCATGGACTGTGGTCTCCTGGAGACTCAACTATTGTGGAACAGGGCACTAACAGGCTCCTCAACCTGCTTGTTGCCTCACTCCCGCTCACCCCGGGCATTCGCCTTGTAGACATAGGTTGTGGATACGGAGCCGACGCGCATCGTATCGCTGAACTGACAGGCGCCTCGGTATCAGGAATTACTGTTTCACGAGCTCAGGCAACAAAAGCACGCGAAATGCCCCCTCCTAGTCAGGGGGAAGTATCTATCGAGCAAGGCGACTGGCTCCAGAATACCTATCCTGCGCAGCATTTCGATTGTGCAATCGCCATAGAATCCCTCTCGCACATGCAGGACAAAAAAGGATTCTTTTTAGAGATCCACCGGGTCCTCGTGCCGGGAGGAAAGGCCGCTATCGCCTGCTGGACCATCGATCCAGAGCCCTCTAGCGCAGAACGCATACTCCTTCGCATACTCTGCCTGAGTGGATCCCTTCCATCCCTCGGAACGATGAGCGACTTCCGCACATTTGCCCATGCCGCAGACCTTTCCCCACTAAAGTCACGCGACCTTACCGCACTCGTCGCACCGACGTGGAGTCTCATAGCACGAAAGACTCTCCGAATCCTCATGCAGCCTCGCTTCTTAGCCTCTGCTCTGAGACTGGGGTTGCGCTACCCCCTTCTCTCCTTGGCGATTCCCGCCATGACTCTGGCCTTCCGGACAGGTGTTCTGCGTTACGGCGCGATCTGGACGGAAAGGAAACGGGGATGACAGTGCCAGAGAGCTTGCAAACTTTACCACTCAACGTGCACGTGGCTGCTATGCCCCGCTGTTCCGGGCCCCTTCACCTCTCGCGCTCCTAGCTGACGGCACTTCCACATGAAACCCCTGAGATGAGGATTTCCCCGCCCTACTTTGACCCCATTGATGTAGTCCACGTCAAAAGACACGCCACGGTAGTGACTCGACTTCTTGCTATGGGAACCTCCTGCCAATTCCGTCACCCGGTAGGACCACCCCGCCTTGGTCAGATAATGCATTCCCCAAAGCATCTGAATATCAAGGTAGACTGAACCTCCCGGCGCTCTCTGATAAGAACTCCGCAATGACCGAGTTCCACGCTCTGCCTGCTGCATGTTATCAAGAGCGGTAGCCCGATCCCGGCGACCGCTGACATGAAAGTTTGCAAGACCGACACGCGGATTTCTCAGGAGGGAGTGCGCCAGAGTTTGACGCAGGGAACCTGACTGGGAAGACCCTACAGAAACCGAGCTACATGCTCCTGATGTCCAGACAGCTACCAGGACGAGACACACTACAGCCAGAGAAGAACCAGTCCTCACAGGGCGGAGGCTACCACAGAAGGCCACCCCTGCCAATGGATGTGAAATATTTTGTATTCTTGATTTTCCCGGAACCGCGCCTTGTCCGAGGACGTTCAGGGAGATAGCACCAGTCATGGCTAGGGGATACGATTCGGACCGCGAGCGGAAACACTCCCTCTCACTCCTCGGAAAAGACCTCGCCCGAAGGGCCAAGTCGAGATGTGAACTGACCCGGGTGAGTGGTGTTCCCCTCGTGACATATGAAATCCCACCTATTCCCAGGGAGCCTGATTTCGATCGCTGTCTTCTTGTCAGTGAGCACGTTCTCGCCCAACTGGAGAAACCCCGAGCCCTCGTTAGCGGTGGATGGCACCACCTTAAGGAAGTTATATGGTCGGATGTTCCTGCTGTCCAGACCATGGCCCTGCGGATCCTGCGACACCTGGCAAGAAGCAATCCATGGGCTCAGAACCTTATCGACGAAACCTACCTCGATCCGGAGGTGACAGAGCGCGCAGACGAAGCAGACCTCTAATCCCAGCAATGGATCACGCCCCGGGGCTAGGAAAGGGGCTCCAACACCACTCCAAAAAAGTCCCGGAGGACATTCTGGTAAACGGGCCGCTTGAAGGCCGGAAGCCAACCAAGATCGAACCGAGACGGCTCAATCCACCTGTAGTTACGAAATTCCCGAGGATTCTGATCCACTTTGATCGGGGGAGCACCCTTCCTCAGCCGGCAAAGAAAATAAGTCTGCTCCTGCCCGACAAAACGGGCGCGCTTTCCCTTTTTGCTCCGGATCTCAGGAGGAAAAAGATAACGATACCCGTCCCGGGACTCGATCACTTCATAACTCGGTGGAGAGAGGCCGATTTCCTCCTCGACCTCACGGAGTAATGCTTCCTGAGGAGACTCCCCATCATCTATTCCTCCCTGAGGAAACTGCCAGGCTCCCTCAACCTTCATCCGCTCGCAGATAAGAAGCCGGTTCTGCTCATCCAGAAGCAGGAGCGCTACATTGGGGCGATAACTGGGCACACCAGAGCAAAGCGGATCCTGACAACCCCTTCAACCGTGAAGTAGAGCGTAGATCACCCAAACGATCCTTTGACGCATCATCGGACAACCCTAATACTCACCACATAACCGACGGAAAATCATGAAACCACTTTTCATCCTCTCTCTCCTTTTTCTGCCCGTGCTTGCTCTGGCGCAAGACACCACCAATCCAAACTCCACGTCGACAGGACAGGATGACAAGCCCTTCAAGGACTCCCTCGGGGAGAAGGGATTCTGGCAGGGCTCCCTGCCCGGTGGCAGCTATGCGGTCGCTCTCAGCCGGATTACATCTGTCAGCAAGCATGAATACCTTCTCGACGGAAACCTGATCGTCACCGAGGTCACCATCGACACCATTGGCTCGACCACTCTTCGTGTCTATCAGCTCACCCCTGCGGCCCAGTATGGCACGCTGGCGACCGGAAGAAAAATTGTCGAGCGAGGCAAGGACCTCCTCGACCGTGCAGGCCAAAGAACCGGATCCGACATCGCGAACATGGTTCAGAAACAATATCCCACCACCACCCATGCCAAGACCATCGAATTCCGCGTCAAGGACCTCGGCACCCTCGATGCCTTGCTGGGAAGCGCAAAAGGGGCCTGGATCAGCGGAAAGGGCCGCAAGTTCGTCGTCAACGAGTAAACCTCGCGATAACCATCATAACCTTGGGTAGACCCTACTTCTTCGGTGGCTGATTGGGGAGCGTCTTCTTCTCGCCATCAGAAGGCTTACGACTTCCCTCAGACTGCTTTTCTTCTGCCTTCTCAGACTCTTCCGCTTTCCTCTTCCCGGCAGGATCGCCGCCTAGCCCCCGGTCGAGCAGATCAAGAGCCCGTCCGGGAATCGTTCCCAGATCCCGTATGAGAGGAAGTCCAGGTTCCGGTCTCTCCTTCTCCTCAGGTGTACTATCAAAAGGATCGTTACCTGGTGTCTTGCCGTCTCCAGGGAGCCCGGGCAAATCCGGCAGCTTACCACCTTTCGGGACAAGCGGCAGGCCGAGGATTCCCTCGAGAATATTGTTCACTCCGTCTCCCAGCGGCTTCACCTGCCCCCCCACGCCACTAAGAATATCACTTCCGCGCCCTAGAATATCAGCGCCGATATCAACAGCGGTCCCTCCGGTATTCCACAACGCCCTCCCGAGGTCTCCCGCAACCTTTCCCCCAGACTTGAGAACAAGTTCTCCATTGACCATCTCATACATCCACTCGAAGCCAGCCGCTATTAAACGGTCGCTCAGGTCCTCCTGCGGTGAATCGGTTGTTCCTGATATTTTCACGGGGGTCCAATGAAGGCCATCTGTTCCCGGCTCAAAAACCCTGTGCGCCGCTCCGGGGATACGGCTCAGTGTCGAGGGCGTCAGGCCCAACCTGAGATCGCCATCCAACTGCCCGCCATCAATGGTGAGAGAGCCTTCAATCCTCAGCAGGCCCTCGCTGACAATGTCAATATTTGTCAGCTCCAGCCGGTCTCCCTTGTGTATGAATTCGAGGTTAGCGCTGCGCAAGGAGAGGCGGCGAAAGCGTTCCGTCGAGGTATAAGACGCGATTCGATCAAGAAGAGGGAGGGCCGTGAGATGACCATTACTCAACTGGAGGTTCCCCGTGATGAGGGGAACCTTTCCCATTTTGCCTGAAACCGTAAAGTCGGACCTCAGCTCACCGGTGATGCGCTTGGCCCAATCCTCAGGCACCACCTCGTCACACTGCACATCCTTGAGCTTGCCCTCAAAGTCAAAGTCCCCAACTCTGAAATCAAGGCCCCCTCGAGTCTCCAGCTGTCCCGAGGAGAAGACCTTCCATGACCCACTCTTGAGAATCAGCTCTCCATACTCCGTATAACGCAGATCCGCCTGCTCAAGATCTAGTCTGGGGAACAGTGTAAGTGGAGTGAGCAACTGCCCACGAGTGAGAATCCCTTCATAGGAGCCCCTGCCCTGCCCCGGCCTCAACAGGCCTCTTATCCCGGACCAGCGCAGAGCAGTCTCACCCATATTTACAGTGCCACTCAGTTCGTCAATCAGAGCCTTTTCAAACTTCACCACCTGTCGGCGGTTTTCCTCGAACTGCGGTCCATCTCTCGCCACATCGACCTCAACATGCAATCGGCTGAGATGAAGGCGGTCGGTCTCAACCCGTTTGCCCAGAAGAGGCCCGAAGCGAACCTCTGCCTTCAACTCATCAGCTTCGATCCTCCGGATCAGGTCCGGGCCTTCCGCGATGAACGTTGGCGCAGTCACTTCCATCCCATCCCATTGAAATTCATCGAAAGCGGCCTCTACCTCCAGAACCTGACTCACCTTCTCGTTCACCATGGACCGGAAGCCCTCGCTACGCAGATAGTTTTTCAGCCAGATATACCCCCCCGGCACCAGCAGAATACTCAACACGAACACCGCGATCGCAAGGCGCCCCAGCCACACCCCGGTGCTGCTTCCCCGGGAGGAACCGGCTCGTCTACGTGCTCTTCGGGAGGCCATTTCTCGGGAAAGGGTAACACTTCCGCTAACTCGCTCAAGGATCCTCTTACCCACCTACGAACGAAGAACCATCCCTTACCCGGGATCACGTTTGTGCTTCCAACTCCGTGTAGAACCGGATTGAATCTTGCTCTTATCGCTTTCTGGACCCTGTCCGAACCTACAGTCACCCCGATTCCCATCAGTCGTGCTCGAGCTCAAGGAGGTTTGTTTCACTATTCAGAAAGACGGCGATCCAGTCAATCTGGTGAATCACGCCAGCTTCGACGTGCCCCGGGGCCACTTCATGGCCATCGTCGGCCCATCGGGCTGCGGCAAGACCACTTTACTTAAAACGATCGCTGGCCTGAATCCCGAGTCTGGAGGCTCTCTCTGGTGGGACGGGCGCAATCTCTCTGAGGACGGCGACTTGGAGCCCTGGGAGATCGGCTACGTTCCTCAGTTCTCCATCGCCTACGACGAGCTCACTGTCGATGAAGCGGTCGAGACCGCAACTCGCCTTCGTGTCAAGTGTCGCAACACTGAGGATCTCGACCAGCGTATCGACCGCGTCCTGGAGGAGACCGGCCTCGCTCCTATTGCCGACCGCCACATCAGGGTCCTCTCCGGCGGACAGAAGCGACGCCTCGGACTCGCAATGGAGCTCGTCTCTGATCCCAAACTTCTCCTTTGTGATGAAGTGACCAGCGGGCTCGATCCCCGCTCCGAACGCGAAATCGTTCATCTGCTTCACGACCTTTCCCGCAACGATGGCCGCACTGTCATTCTGGTCACCCACTCCCTTGCTCACCTCGAGCTCTACGACTCAATCCTTGTCAATCACGAGGGCAGCGTGGCCTTCCACGGCCCTCCCAGCCAGCTCACTCACTACTTCTCCGTCGACGACTCGGAGGAAGTCTATCCCACCCTCGCAAAACAGAGCGGTAGCGAGTGGCAGGAGTCCTGGGCAAAACACCGCCAAGCCTACTACCAGAAGCTCGCCCGTACGCGCGAACTTCACATCGAGGCTGGTGTGATCAACTTACCCGCCAGCGAAGAGCCCACTGTCGGAGATGACGAAGAGCCCCCAAAGAAGAAAAACAAAACGACACCTCCTCGCCTGCCGAGCACCTTTAGCCAATTTGGAACCCTGCTCGCCCGGCGTTGGAAAATTTTCTTCCGCGATCGGACCCAGGTTCTTCTCCAAGTCGCTATCCTGCTTTGCTTTCCCATCCTGGTCACTTTTTTTGCCGAACGGGGAAAAGAACCGATTAAGCGCCTCTCTGATATTCCAGAGGAGAATATCGTCCTCGAACTGCAATCCCGGGTCGAGGTCCGCGAGGACCAGATCCGGGTAGGCTCCGCGGTCTCTGGGATGATCATGTTCGAGGTCATTCTCCTCGCGCTCATGGGCTCCAACAATGCAGCCCGCGAAGTAGCCGGGGAACGCAAGATTATGGAGAAAGAGAAATTCGGCGGCGTCCGTCCAGTCTCCTACCTCCTGAGCAAACTCGCCTTCCTCACCTGTCTCATCCTTGCTCAGTCACTCTGGATGGCCATGTTTGTGGAGTTCTTCTGGCAATTCAGTGGCTCCTTTGCCAGCCACGTCGCCTTCCTTATCCTGGTCAACGCTTCCATCACTGCGATCTGCCTGGCCATCTCTTCGGTGATGAAGACACCTGAACAGTCTTCCCTCCTTTCCATCTACCTGGTCGGCTTTCAACTCCCCCTCAGCGGAGCCGTCCTCGCGCTTCCCGAGTTCTTCGAAACCCTTACTCAACCCTTCGTCTCGGCCTACTGGGCATGGTCCGGCAGCATTGAGGCTCTCGGTGGTAATATCCATACCGCCGTCGATGTAATTACCGAAACCGAACTTTCCCCAGGTAATGTCTGTTTCTTCGCTCTCTGCGCCCAGACTCTAGTTGGTATTATTGTCGCGTGGATGGGGATGGTGCGCCACCAATGGGACAATTAGACCTATTCATCATGAATGAACCCCATCTTGAGAGCTCCCAAGTCACCCGAACGGGTGGATCAGGGGCGCCTTCACTCCTTTCTCCGAACCCCACTGAGTCGAAAATCTCGAATTCCTGAGTTTAGCAATCTCCGATTTCCCCGTAGACTCCTCCTGCCTCCAACCTTTAATTCTTAGAATCAAGTATATGGGTCGCCGCGCCAGCTCCGGTCTCAACGCCACCGCTCTCATCGGTATCGCGGCAGTGGTGCTGGTCCTTGTTGCGGCTGGGACCCTGCTTCTGAAAAAGGGAAAGACCGAGGGCTTTACCGGTCAACCCCTGCCGGTCGAGGAGACCTTTAGCAACGCCACCGCGATGCGACGCAACGAATACACGGTGGAGGGCAAAGTCTTTCGGATCGAAAGCCGTGATTCCGGAGTCGGCGTTTGCCTCATGGTAGGAAATGAGGGAGGAGAAGAGGAAGCCGTTTTCATCAAGGTTCCTGAGGAGGTCGCCACCATCAATCTGGAACGTGATGTGACATACGCCTTTAAGATCCGCGTGGGAGAAGGAGGCGTAAACGTTGCAACCGCGATCAAGAAGCCCTAATCTACTGAGTAAGATTTCAGCCAAGCAATCCGGCATGAAGAACCAACTGATCCGAATCGCGTTCCTCCTCGCCCTCACCGGCGTGGCTCAAGGCCAAGTATATACTCCTCCTGCTCCGGAAACCAATCCGAACCGCACTCCAACCGATACCGCCACCACGGTCAACCGGCAACAACCCGACACCCAGTCCCCCTTTGGTGAGGAGATTCCCCTCCTTAACCCTGGAGACGAGACTGTCACGGTTGCAGGAATCACGATTCCACTGGGTGATAATCGTATCATGCGGTCCCGGTTTGAAAAGTATCTGAGCCAGCCCGAGGAAAATTCCGAGGACGCACAAACCTATCGGGGCAACATCGACCGCATCCTTGCCGACCTCTCCCCCTATCGGAAAGGGGGACCGGATATCAAGACGGCCTACCAGACTCTGCCTGCAGCCTCTGCCTTCCCCGCAGATGCGCGCATCTGCATGACCCTCGCTGAGGCAGTCTATGTGGCCATGCTGGCAAAACGTGACAATCGCAACCTTCAGAAGCTGAACACGGCCCTCGAAGAGGAAAAGCAGAAGCGAATCCGCGATGGAGACTGGAAAACCCGCCACGATCGCGACCAGAAGACTGGAGAGATCAAATCCACGAATGGCGAAGGCGGCCAAGGGGATGGAAAGCAGACCACCGAAGCCACCACCACGGGCCGGGGAGCCCAGTCTCTCGAATACGCCGAGATTCTCCGCCGGATTGGCGAGGTCGAAGCTATGAAGAAGAAGAATCTTGCTCAATCAGAGGTGCAGGAACTTCGCTCCAAAATTCAATATCAGGCAAATATGGCACTCTGGACCATGCAGCGCCGCTATCAGCACGTCCTGATGGCCTCCCGCTTCTATAACCAGATCTGGAAGGATGGGGACTCCGCCCTCCATATTGATAAGAACTCCGATGTCTCCAAGATGTTCAGTGAAAGTCTCGGAGTGAACCCAACGGTCTCCACCCTCGACTCCATCGCCAATGAGGCCATTCAAGAGGTCAACAAGGCCGTCGAGGCCGTCAACTTTCTTCTTGAGCGTGACGAACTTCACACCGCCCAGAAGCGCCTTCTCGAAGCCTTCTTCATTGGGGAGTATCTCGCCCCGGTAGCCACCCTCGAACTTGAGAAGAAACGTCGAATCCAACTCTACGTCAGGGGGCTATTCGAACTGTATGACGCGATGCAGGCCAAAAATTACACGCAGGCCAAAGACCTCGTAGCGTCACTCAAGGAGAGCGCCAAGGATTTCCCCTCGGCCAAGGCGGAAAGTGCAATCACAGGCTATACCTTTGCCAGTAACATGGCCATCCAGGGAGCCAAGGCTGCACTCCTGGAAGGAGACAAAGACAAGGCCAAGGAAGAAATCCAGACTGCTGCCGAGATCTGGCCCACGAATCCCAAGCTCACCGAGTTCAGTGATCTTGTCGAAAAGAGTGGTGGGATCATGGTTGCCCGGAACGACTTCGACCGCCTTCTTCGTGAACAGAACTTCAGGGAAATTTTCAAACGTCAGTATGAATTCGCTCCCGCGGTTAAGGGGAACACGGCCAATGAAGATGCTCTTCGCACCGTAGTGACCAATATTCTCAAAATTGATACCGCGATCTCGGTGGCCCGTCAGGCTGCCACCCGAGGCAATAGCTATGCTGCTTACGAGGCCCTTGCAGATCTTCGCTCCCAGCAGGAATACTCCAAGGACCCAAAGCTCGGGGAAGAAATCGAAACCATCATCCCGAAGGTCTCTCCCTTTGTGGACGCCCTGCAACGCGCCAAAAATCTGGAGGATTCCCGGCGCGATCAGACCGGCTCCGCAATCGCCTGGTATCTCAAGGCCCTGAAAATCTATCCGGGCAGTGAAATGGCGGAAGAAGGATTCCAGCGTCTTCTCGACAAGGTGCTACCTGATAACGACCTCCTCCCCCCATCGGCCCGTTCTGAAGCCGTCAATTGATCCCAGCCCGACTCGGATTGTGAAAACTACCGTCAGGCAAGCTCCTGCTCAGATCTTTCGAGC
>DIHT01000158.1:11628-19723 GCA_002420305.1 Akkermansiaceae bacterium UBA5689
TCGCGAAGTCTTCCCCGGAAGATTCTGACATGGAACCGCTTTACCGGCCTGTCAATGGAACGTGGTCTAGGCACTGGACTCCAGATCGGCAGCACGCGGAAGATCACCTTCAGGCTCACAACGAGAGAAACGGTTAGAACGGCGGAGTCGTTGAATACAAATAACCATCTGCATCACCTGCGATTTTGTTCTACCGGGCTTGTTCTGGCTTGCGCCCTCATGGTTTCGGCATGCCAGCATCGACCGGCCTATGAGGACCGCCCCTACCTTGATCCGCAATGGGTCACATCCTCCTATCAACTTCCCCTACAAGAAAATCTCCGACTCAAACGAGAAGCCCGGGCGGCAACTGCAGAGGGAAACCGTGAAGTGTGTGGGGCCATCCTCCAACATGCCGACGATAGTAGGACCCTTGAACTATTCTTTGTTGAAAACGCAAGTAATCGCTCTCACTCCTACGAGTTGTCTCCTCGCAGCGTACAGCGTGTTCGGAAAGCCGCAGACAACCGCGACTCCAAGATCATTGGGTCTTTTCACTCTCATCCGTCCAGCGATGCCGCCCCTAGCAAAAGCGATATCACCCACGCTGGGGTGCTCAGCCTCCTGCTTATCCACTCCGTTCCAAGCGGTCGAACCCGCCTGTGGCAGATCGTCCTTCGCGATAGCACAAAAAAAGCGCGTGAAGTTCAGCTTGAGGTGATTGGACGGCGACTTCGGGGACCCTCTCCCCTGAACCCCTCTCCCCGAAGGCCATCTCTCCCCCCAGTCGATTCGGGAACCAGTGCGGGCCAATAACTTCTCTCAAACCCAGCAGGGCTTCCCTCTTGTTGAGACGGAAGCCGCTTCTCCCAATCAGCCTCCGATCTTCCACAAGTGCTCCTCGGAACGCAGGAACAAGGCTCCGTCAATGAGTGCTGGTGAGGCGAGGATGCGCTCTTCCATCTCCAGCTCGAAGGCGATCTCGCAGCCCTCAGGAGAAACGGTCGCCACGTAAGCCACACCATCCTCGGTGGCTAGATAGAGTTTATCGCCAACAAGGACAGGAGAGGAGGAAAAGTTCCCGGGAATCTTCTCTCTCCACTTCATCTCCCCGCTTTTGCCATCTCTGCAAGTAAGCGACCCGGTATCATCGACAAGATAAAGGTAGCCTCCCTTCTCAACAAAGCTGGGCGTCTTTGGGATATAGCGGTCCTCCTTGAAAACCACGTGACTTTTGGTGACATCACCCGCGGCTCCCTTGGGGCGGATGGCAAGAAGCGAAGACCGGTCAAATCCTGTCGCCACATAAAGCATTTCGTTCGCGTAGACTGGTCGAGGCACAACCGAATATCCCTCGCCGTAGAGAACCTTCCATATCTCTTTGCCATTCGCAGGGTCGTAGGCGGCCACCTTCCCACTCGCCTGACTGATGACCTGCATGCGGCCTTCGACCTCGATCACAAGGGGAGTTCCAAAGGAAAAGGTTTTCTTTACCTTCTGCTCGCGGGGGGTTTTCCAGGCCAGCTCTCCCTTCTTTTGATCGAGAGCCACGATCATCGGATCCGATGCTCCATCCGCATTAAAAATCATTTTACCATCCGCCACCACAGGAGAGCTACCGGTCCCATGCACCGGTGGATACTGGACGACCTTCTTCCAGAGGACCTCTCCATCATTGAGCCGGAGAGCCGCGGTGCCCATGTGTCCAAAATGAACGTAGGCTACTCCTTGCTCGAGATAGGGAGTCGCACTGGCGAGGCCATTTTTAGAATGACGCTTTCTCACCTCAGTCGCCTCAGGGGTGAAGAGATCCTGAGTCCAGACTACCTCACCACTCCCTACATCCAGAGCAACAACACCCAGACTAACTTTCTCTCCCTCCTGCCGGGATACCGTAATGACAATCTTTCCCTCTCCGATCACAGGAGAGGACCAACCTTTTCCGGGAAGTTTCTTCTTCCAAGCTACGCCCTTTTTAAGCCCCCACTCCAACGGAACATTCTTGGCGACCGAGACTCCCTGCCCCCCCGGCCCCCGGAACTGGAACCATTCCGCGTTGGCTATAGCGGTAAAAACGAGCAGGGCGAAGGTTCCATATATGACACGTTTCATGATATCTGGACAGGCTGGTAACTCCGTGGTTCCAGTCAATAAAAACCGCAGAAGGAGCTGACAAACCATGATCGCTGGGTCCAACCCTCACAAAGGGACTACTCTCATGACCAGACCTGCGTACTCTTACTCTTGAAAACCTCTCTTCCAGCCGCTCTAGTTCTCTCATGTCCGAACCATCCAACCCGGCTCAATCCAATCGCCGTCGCTTTCTTGGGACCACTACCGCTGCTGCGGCTACGCTTGGTTCTGCCGAACTCGTTTATGGGGACCACCATAAGGGAAAACCTCTTCGCTTTGCCCAGATTGGCTGTGGGGGCAAGGGAAGCAGCGACCTCGACAGTACCGTTTCCAGTGGCGGAAAGCTCATTGCCATGTGCGACGTCGATGAAGGCCGCGCGAAGGGACACTTCAACAAATACAGCAAGGTTCCCCGTTACACGGATTACCGGGAAATGCTCGCCAAGCACAAGGACGAGATCGATGCCGTGGTCGTTTCCACTCCTGATCATGTCCACGCGGTGGCAGCCCTTGCTGCCATGAAACTGGGAAAGCACGTTTACGTTCAGAAACCACTCGCCCGTACTTACGGCGAATGCATGGCTCTTCTTGAAGCAACCAAGAAATACAAGGTGGTCACTCAGATGGGAAACCAAGGTCACGCAGGCTCGGGTCTCAAACTCTGGAAAAAGATGATGGATGACGGCGCCTTTGGTGAAGTGCTCGAACTGCACTCCTGGTCCAACCGGCCCATCTGGCCCCAGGGCATGACCAAGTATCCCGCAGAAGCACCAGTGCCGAAGGGCCTCGACTGGGACTCCTGGGTCGGACCAATGGAAAAGCGCGCCTTCGGAAAAGGCTTCCTCCCCTTCTCATGGCGGGGGTGGTGGGACTTTGGCGCAGGTGCCATGGGAGACATGGCCTGCCACAACATGGACCCCGCGTTCTGGACCTGTGGCCTGACATTGCCTACTTCGATCACCGCAGAGGCCTCCGCCCCGGCCGGCGTCGCCTACCCCAAGTGGTCGGTAATCCATTTCCATTTCCCTGCTACCAAAGTCTGCCCCAAGGGGATCAAGATGGTCTGGCATGATGGCGGCAAGCGACCTAAGCCTCCCGCAGGCGCCGACCCCGGTCTCAACATGGGCGGAAATGGCTGCCTCATTGTTGGCAGCAAAATGTCTGCCATGGGTGGTTCACATGCCGGAACCCCACGGCCGGTCGCTGTAGGACCCAAATTTGACAAGGATGCCATCGCAAGGGAATCGGCTCGCTGGCAGGCAGAGCATCGCAAGCTAAAGGGAACAGATCACCACCGAGAGTGGGTGGATGCAGCCAAGAAGGGCGATATCAACGCCCCGGGGAGCAACTTCATGTATGCTGCACCCATGTCGGCCGCCCTTGCTCTTGGAGCTGTAGCGCTGCGTTTCCCGGGCCAAGAGCTCAAATGGGACGATCAGAGTGGAAAATTTACCAATCACGACGAGGCCAACAAGTGGGTCACCATCGACCCACGAGAGGGCTACGACCTCAAGGTCTGAGCCCCCGGATCACCGGCCCAGAGGATTCCATCCAGTAACCATAACAGGTCCGCTTTTCTCCAAAAAGGGAAGCGGGCCTTTCTTTTGCGGCGAGGAAGCAACTGAAATCTTGAATCTACTGCTCGCTCCTCTTTGATGCGCAGTATGAAGAAGATCATCCTTACTGGGCTCTTCCCCCTTTTCCTTGCGCCCATCCCCGGGTTGGCTGCCGATGAAGCCGGGAGTCGGCCCAACATCGTCTTCATCATGTCGGACGACATGGGATGGAATCAACCAGGCTTCAACGGGGGCACCAAGGGACTCACCCCCAACCTCGATAAACTCGCCGGAGAGAGCCTGAGCCTGACTCAGTTCTACACCCACTCCGTCTGCGCGCCAACCCGCGGCGCTTTTCTTACCGGCCGCTATGCCTTCCGAAACTGGATGGACTGGCGCTCAGAGGATTTTGGCAAGCCCAGTTATCTGAAAGCCCTTGGCTTGACCCTCGCACACAATGAACGGGGAGAACCCACGAGGCGGATTCATGCGCTTGATACTGAGGAAAGGACGATAGCGGAGGCTCTGCGCGAAGCCGGTTATTTTACCGCTCTGGTGGGCAAATGGCACTGTGGTGAATGGCTCGAAGAACACCTTCCAATGGGTCAGGGCTTCATGCACCAGTACGGACATTATGCCTGGGGTATCGACTACTACACCAAAACCATCGTTCACAATGCGCCCGCCCGTTTCGCAGTCTACGACTGGCATCGTAACCAGAAGCCCCTCCGGGAAGAAGGCTATGCGACCGACCTATTCGCCGCAGAGGCCGAGAGAGTCATCGAGGCCCGGGCACGGGACCGCAAGCGACCCTTCTTTCTCTACGTTCCCTTCAACGCCGTTCATGGACCTCTCAATCCCCCCGGAGATTTTCCCGCTGGAGAAAAGGACCCCCTTGCGATTCGCGACGGCATGCTGCGATCTCTCGATAACGCGGTGGGAAAAATCGCAGGAGCCATCGACAAACACGGATTTCGCGACAACACCCTATTCATCTTTACCAATGACAACGGCCCAGTTCTCGAGTCCATGAGTATCCCGTGGCGAGGCACCAAAAACACCACCTTCGAGGGAGGGGTCCGCGTTCCCTGTCTTCTACGCTGGCCCGGGCATACCAAGCCTCGTAGTTCTCATGATGGAATGATGTTCATCGCCGACTTCTATTCAACCTTCATCCAACTTGCCGGGGCAAACGCACTCCAGGATACCACGGTTGATGGGCTCGACATGACCGCCATGCTCTTTGGCGGAGCTGCCAGCCCACGTAAGGAAATCGTCTTTGAGGTTACCGGCAGCGTCCGGGTTCCCACCATCCGCAGTGGCGACTGGAAACTCATGGGTGAGATGCTCTTCAATATTGCGAAGGATCCCTACGAAAAGAACGACGTTGCAGGCGACCATCCCGGGATCGTCAAGCGCCTCGCAGCTCGGCTCGCGCAGGTGGACAGTGAGCGCCCGCCCCTCGGCAACAAACCCCTCCTGATGGATCCTCCCCTCCCCTACATCTACGGTCAGAAAGAGAACGCTGCGCCTCCGAAGTGGCTGGTTAGACACGTGGACGCTGTGCGAGCCAAACAGCCTACCAAGTGGGCTCCCGGAGAGACCCCTTGGCCACAAGCCCCCATCGGAGTGAATGCCAATAAGCAGCCTGGCAGCAAATAAAGGACGAACTCCGCGAACCGCGGTCGGCGTCCTGTGGAAAAGATGTGAGCACCTTGGGAATGGCTTTCCTCCTTTTCCCGTGTTGGTAGGCCGCAGGTTTTCTACCGTCTCCCTGTGATTCTGGATATCGGCTTCAAGAAAGCTACCGTGGGGCAAGTTGTTCTCGCGCGGGTTGGCAATCGGGTAAACGAGGAACCCCTCGAGACTTCACGGGAAGTCTGTGAGATCCGGGAAGAAGACCGGGAACTGTTTTCTCAATTGATCCTCAAGCCCTTCAGGAGCCACGTGCGGTATCGCTTTGACCACCACGCTTCCCTTGAAAAGAATGAAACCTTTTCCTGTGTCCGGGATATCTTCGAGGGGAAAAGTTCCTTTCTCGAAAAAGGGTGCGATCTTGCCCGGCGCCTCTACGCCAAAACCGATCATCCGAACATCAAGTCAGGAGACCTCTGCATTGCGCGTATCAGCAATGCAATCGTGAGCAACCAGTCTGTCGAAGCCCTCTGTATCCTGAAGTCTGAAACGGTAGAACCATTCCTCAGCATCTCATCGGACCAGGGAGACCTCCGCATCACCACCGAACACGGAATCAACCCTGACAAGATCGACAAGGGCTGCCTCATCCTGAACGTGGATGAAGCCAATGGCTACCATGTCCTGACTTTCGACCGGGCCGGAGCCCAGTCCAAGTTCTGGCTCCAGGAGTTTCTTGGGGTTCGTCTCTTCACCGATGACTCCGTACTCACCAATCAGGTCGCTGACCTTGCTGTCTCCTTCCTGCAAGGCTCCAAGAGCCCAGTAACTGGCGAGAATGGCGGGGTTGCGGAAAAAACCGTGGCAGCGAATCGGGCCATCGAATTCTTTGAGGACCGGGACCACTTCAGCATGCAGGAATTCGAGGAAGAGGTCTTGCGCAAGGACCCTGAGATGGTCAGCCAGTTCAAGGAATATAAAGCCAAATTCGAAGAGGAGAACAACCAACCTCTCTCCAACGACTTCGGGATTAACCCCGGAGAACTGACCAAGATCCACAAGAAGGTCGGAGGAGTCATGAAGTTTGATACCGGGGTGGAAGTCCGCCTCCTTCCCGACTTCAAGGAAGGTAACATCGAGCGCGGCTTCGACGAGACTCGCGCCATGGGGTTTCTAAAGGTCTACTTCAACTCCAAGGAGAGCTGACCTGCTCTCTCATGCCGGCCAGTGCCGCCCTTGACGCGCAAACGCAGCTCTCACCAGCTGCCTGGTGAAGCCCTCATGTCCGGCCGGGTCCTGCATCAGGCAGAGATCCGCACTCCCCGGGTCGGAGGGAGGATAATACACCCCGCAGTTCGGATTAATCTCAAGAAAGTAGGGGGTTCCCCCCGCATTCACCCTGACATCGCAGCGCCCAAAACTTGCTCCCCCCAACGCCACAAAGAACCGACCCGCCTCGTCCCGTAGGCGATCGGCAAGTAGTGGATCTTCAACCGGGAAACTCGAGAGCGCATCGTAATCCACCCACTTGAGGTCCTCATGCTTGAATTCTTCCCCCTCCGGAAAGCGATACTGCATCGGAAGATAACTCACCGGGCGACCCGGATCCTCCGGATTTTCCGCCACCAGCACCGTGCACTCGATTCCCTCGATGTATTCCTCAATCAGGGCGGCTCCGTAGCGCGAAATCATTTTCTGAGCCTGCTGGAGCAACCCCGCCCGTGACTGCACTCTCGAGTTCCGGCTCAGGTCCACGCTCGCATAGCTGTTATGGTGTTTCACGAAAAGAGGGAAACGAAGAGTTTGCGCAGCCTGCTCCACGTCATCCTCGTTCCGCGCCAGCACCGCGGCCGGGGTGGCAATCCCCTCCTTCCGGCAGGCCTCCTTCATCTCCTCACGGGTTGGCTCATAATACTGTGAGGTTGCTCCGGTAAACGGCACTCCCAGCCTCTCAAGGGTTTCCACCACCTCTACTCCTGGAACGTCCTGATCCGCCGCTCCGTCACAGAGGTTGAAAAACAAGTCGTAGTTTTCCTCCTCAACTAGCTGAGCGACTACTTCTGCCGAGCTTTTCTTCACCAGAGTTTCTACATGCCAGTCCGCCTCTGGAAGAAAGGGTCGCGGATCGCACGGCCAGTCATCTGACGGAAAGGGATCCGCATCAAGGTCCTGGGTGGTAAGAAGGCAGACACGCACTGGAGAGTAGAATGTCAGAAGAGAGCGACCCCTCAACTCCTCTCTTGACAAGTTCATCAGAAATTCTACGCCCAGCTACAAGAGTCAGGCGGAGCCCGGCAGATCACTCCTGCCTATGATTGGATCATTCTTTTCGATGGTCTGGAAAAGAGCGACAGCCCTATACTCCAGTGTTGTGACCATCCCGACGTTATATTTGAAGACTACGCTCCTTACAGCAGGGATCACCTTTCTGTTCCCGCTTCTCAGCAGTTGCAAGGGATGGATTATGGACTACGGGCGTCCGGCCGCTCAGTTTGAGGCCCGCAATGCCATCGCCCTTGCCCCGGATTACCTGAAGAAGAAGGTCACTGTCCGTGGCCGGGTCAGCAGCGTGGATACCTCTGATCCCGAACGTTGTGTCGTGAAACTAGATCACGGTGTGACCGCACATTTCGGGAAATGGAAGGCCGCGGCCGAGCAATATAAGGTGGGCGAAGTCATCCATCTCTCTGGTATCGTGGAAGCCGTGCACCCTTCCGAAATCACTCTCGATCCCGCCTTTGGACGCGACCCGAAGGCGCCCTTCGCTCCTCTCGCCCCAGCTCCCTGATTGG
>DIHT01000103.1:0-6784 GCA_002420305.1 Akkermansiaceae bacterium UBA5689
TTCGGTCGCTGGCCTGCCAGACCCGCAGGATTCCATTCTCCCCACCTGCCAGAATGATGGATCCATCGGCGCTGACGGCGGTATCGTATATGAAATCGTCGATGCTTGGCAGATTCTGTCCTCCAGCTTTCAGAACCTTATCTCCACCGCCTGTCACAATATTTTCACCGGTTCCAACGAAGGCGATCGTAGTCAGCTCTTTTTTGAAACCAGCCTCAGTTTTCTTCTGTTTTCTCGTAGAGACGGTCCAAAGCTTGGCAACATGATCTGCTCCGGCGGAGGCAATGGTCTCCCCATCGGCACTCCAAGCGACATCGAGGACATGACTAGTGTGTCCCTCCAGTTGGGTCAGCATCTCCTGGGTGTCGATCTGGTGGATTCGGATGTAGCGGTCTGTCGAGGAGGATGCGATTCTTCTGCCGTCGGGAGAGAATGCCAGGCCGGTAATCGTGTCCTGATGAGCCTTGATGACTCCTTGCATCTGGCCGTCGGCAATATTCCAGAGGGTCAGAGATCCATCTCGGGAAGGGATCCCGGAGCCGGCTGCGAGGACCTGGCCGTTTGGGTGAAAGGCGAGGGAAAGGACCCGATCAGGAAAAGGATCCTCCCGCTCCTGATCCCCAAGGGTTCTGCGAAGTTTCCACTGCGATGTGCGGGTCCAGTGGAGAAGACCCTTGTCGGAGTGGGAAGCGAGAAGGTGCCCCTCGGGACCGAATATGACGGAGGATACCGGAGCTGAATGAATGACATCAAGGGGCTGTCCTGTGACCGTGCTCCACAGGCGGAGTCCGTGTTCCTGAGTTCCAACCGCCAGCAAAGTGCCATCCGGTGAATAAGCGAGGGTCCGTATTTGATGTGTCTTACGCTGAGAGGCCTTCTGCTCGATTTCCTTGAACGAGGCTTCGCTCAAGGCAAGTGATTCATTGGCTTTCACGGAGGTGGCTTCTGCAGCCTCCAGGCGCTGAGCGGCTCTAGTAGTATCCTTTGCCGTAAGATCCCGGGTTCGTTCGGCATTTCGGAGATTACGCTCGGCAGTAACCAGATCGTTTGCGGCCTTAGTTGCTTCTTCAGCGGCTTTCTTTGCTGCTCCCTGAGCCTCTCCGAGGGTGGAATCCCCACTGGCCTCGAGTTCTGCAACGCGTTGTTTCGCATCCTCATCACTCTTGCGTTTTTCTGCCGCGGTTTTCTCCTTGGCGCTGAGGTCCTTTTGAATCTCGGCAACCTTACTTGAATCAGTCCGGGCCTTGGTCTTGAGCTGCTCGAGTTCCTTCGTTGTTTCTTCTGCCTGTTTTTTACGAAGTTCTGCAATACGCTTCGCCAGTTCGAGGTTCTGGCTGGAGCGCGTGCGCTGCTGTTGGAAATCCAGATCACCCTTGAGTTCCCGCTGAAGTTTGCCGTCCTCAATGGACCAGATCTTGGTCACTCCGTCCTCTCCTGCCGAGGCGACTTGCTTGGTGTCTTTATGTACGGCGACCGTGGAGATCGGCCCCCCATGATTGAATGTCCGAATAACTTTTCCTGCCGAATCCCGTAGCTCGAGGAGACCCGAGGTGTGCGCAGAGAGTATTTGTCCAGCCCCATCACCAATACCGGATAGGAACAAGATCTGTCCCGTTGTCTTCCATTCGGTCTGATCTGTGGCCTCGGGAGGAGCGTCCGCATTCGCTTTAAAATCCGTCAGCGGGACGAGGCGGATAGAGCCATCCTCGCAAGCGACAGCGAGCTTCGAGCCTCCAGCAAGAACGGTGAGACTTCGTCCTTTAGAGGCCAGATTTACGCGAGAGGTCTGGGCTGTATTGGCGAGGTCTACACGAATGATGGTCTTATCATCAGATGTTGTGAAAAGATATTTTCCATCGAGAGAATACTGAAGCGCTCTGATCGCAGTATCATGCACTTTGACTACGACCGGGTTCTTGGGTTGGGCAAGATCCAGAAGAGCAACATGTCCTTTGCTATCCCCGGCAGCAGCCTGAGTGGTGCCGGAGTGGGCAGTAAGAACGGTGGCAGCTTCCTGCAAAGGGATCCCCAGAGTTGCTGGAGCCACAAGGCTACGCTCCCATAATTTCACTGAACGATATCCTCCTGAAGCGAGTGTTCCCTGAGGATTGAAGGCCAGAGTATGAACGAGATCGCGATGGGCCGTGCCAGGACTTCCTTCAGGATCAACAAGTTCTGCGTCGAGATTGCCAGAGCGCAGATCGTAAATGTGTAGTCTATTCCCGTTGCCGGTGGCCGCGAAGCGAGCATTGTCTGAAATTGCGACAGCATAACTCGAGTGGACGCCTTCAAGGGGCTCCCATTCTATCGGTCCTGCGAGGATAGAGGAGGATTTGCCTTCGCCACCCTGTTCGATCCAAAGTCTCAGGAGTGCGAGTTCGGCAGGATTCAGGTTGGACGCATTCGACTTGTTGTTCTTTGGAGGCATGAATTCCTCCTCGAGATGAGCTGCCGTAAGGAACAGGAGGCTCTCCATTGGCTTGCCCGGAACGAGAGCAGGACCGCTGTCTCCTCCGATCAGCATTTCCTCTGGAGATTCGAGGTTCAGGTCGCCCTTGGCTTTTTGCTCATTATGGCACGCAAAGCAGTTTTTGCGGAGAAAGGGTACTACCTCGTTGTTAAAGTCGATTTTGGTGTCCCGCTTCAGTTCACTTATGGGTAAACCCTCTGCGGCAGCGAGGTGCTGAGGTGCTGTCAGGGCAAGACCGAGGACAACGGAATGGAGTAAAAGAGGTGATCTCATTTCGTGGGATCTTCCGGTGCTGCGTTTACCAGCACGGTAATCAATTTCGAGTGGGTTGTGTGCTTGCGATCTTTCTCCTTTGCGACTTCATTAGCCTGCTTAAGTCGCGCCGACGCATTCTGTTTGGCTGCAGCGGCCCGCTTCACCTTTTCCCCTGCAGCCGCGGCAGATTTCTGGGCCTCTTCAAGAGAAGATTTTTTGTTTTCTACTGCTTTTTCGAGAGGCCCTTTAGCCTCTTCAGAGGCGGCGGCGAGGTTTTTCTCCGCTTCCTGCAGAGCCTGCAGGGCGGGGGCGATTGCAGCCTTGGATCGTTCAGCTTCCTCCTGCGTTTTCTTTTCCAATTGAATGATTCGGGCTTCTTCTGCTTTGGCAAGCTCTACGGAAGAGATGTTATGCCTGTGCTTTATGGTGCTCTCACCCCGAAGGCTGAAGGTCCATCGTCCTGGCGCAGCTTTGAAATCGTTAGTGGTGCCAAACGTGATCGCCAGTTTTCCCTCGCCGGCATCCTGTTTCAGTTTCACCGAGGGAGGTTTAGCATGAGGAAGACCGTCAACTCCAATAACCAGATCGCCTTTCAGGCTCATGGACTTTTCAATCTTGAATGGGATTTCCAGCTTTTCTCCGAGGGTTACCTCATAGCGATCCGAAGCTGGCTGAATAATAATCGGTGCCGGTTCGTCCGCGGTGACAGAGAGCGGCAGCTGGCAGGAAAGACGGGATCGGGTGAACTCGGTATCTCGATTGCCGATGGACCACGAGATTGTCCCGGGACGAGCGGTTCGTTTGGTTTCACCAGCAGTTCCAACTACCCTTACGAAACCTTGCCAGTTTTCGACCTCCTTGGTTCCATAAAGAACCAGCGTTGCAGTATCTTGCCCCGCCGGAAGGGTGACGGGGGGGCAATCGATGCCATCGGGGAGTCCTTTCGCTGAGAGGGAAATGGAATCCTTGAAGCCATTTCTACGGATCGCAAAAACCCGGAGTAGGGTCGTGCCGCCTCGTCGGATGACTGCACTGTGACGGGAGATGGCCTTGGTATCCTTTGCGGGGGCGGCATACCATGAAGTGGTCACAAGATCGTAATCCGGTGCGCCCGGCTGGATGATCAGGCGGTAAAGATCCGCAGGGCCGCCACCACCTGTGTAATCGTGAATGCGGAGGCGATAGTTGCCGTCACTTGGAGGGGTAAAGAGCAGCGAGCAGTCATTGTTTCGGAATGGAAAATCAGCTCCGCCGGGATTGCCCCCTGAGTCATCATTACTGGCGATTTCCTTGAACTGTTCAATTCCCTCAGCGTCTACCGTGACCTGATCAATCCACAGAACGGGATCGGAGCCTTCCCGAATCCGGCTTGCTATACATTCTATCCAGAGAGGCTCTCCTCCTTTGGCTTCAAATCGGTATTGGTCTAGGTCACCCTTGGCGTCAAAACGTGCGTGAGTTTCACTGGGAACTCGGATTGCCTGCTCTTGTCCCTCATTACCCTCCATCACCGGGAAGCGGGAGAAACCAATACGGATGGGATTAGATTTCCTGCCATTTGACTCCAGACGCCAGGTCATTCCGGGGACAAGAGAGGAGTGAATTCCTCCTGCTTCCAGTTCGAGAGGTTTCCCCTGCTCCAAGGGAATCTCAACCTCGATACTTTCCAGCTCCTCCAGTCCCAGACGGATCCCTTCGCCGGTGCTGCCTCCGGGGAGATTGCGTCCATAGATCTTGAATGTGCCGGTGGTTCCGAGGGGTCCGGCAGGCGGGTCGATAAAGTCGATGTGAGGAGCATCGGTGACAATCAATCGGTAGGGGTAATGCGTCCCTCCCGCGTAGGTGAAATCGTGGACACGAAGCAAGTAGTGGTCGTCCTTGGGGGCAGTAAAATCGAGTAGTGGATCCCGACCGCTGGTGTCCCTGTCGCGCTTGTATTCATGCCCGCCGCTGTCCGCTATTGAAATTGTACCATCCATGCGGGAGTCGATAATCTCAGCCTCGCAGCGGATGATAACCCGCTGTCCCTGCTTGAGGCTGACTTTGTAGTGATCTACTGCCGAAGCATCTGCGTGCCCGTTAATCACGGTGTTGAGAGGTAGTTCCTCTGCTGTTTCGGGTGAATGATTGACCTGGTGGACCTTTTCCGGAAAGGAGCTTACCGCAAAGGCACGCGGCGCACTCATGCCGAGCCGGGTGGCGGCGATGACTTCGTAGACGCCGGGTGCCACATCCGGGGCGACGGAAACCCGGTAATTAAGCGGTTTGTGGCCAGCAGGGGTGAACTCGGTGGCGGCCATCGGTATCTGCTCGCCCTTGATTCCCGGGTGCGAAAAAAGCAGTCCTGTGGTCTCTCCAAGTTCAGCGCCTCCGATAACTACTTCCACTATTTGTCCAGCTTGGCCGCCTTGTGGAAAAATAGTTTGCAGGTCAGGGTGCGGGAGCTGAGCGTTCGCCAGAGAGGCTCCGATGAGGAGGCAGGAAGTGAAGATGCTTCTTCCTCTGGTATTTGAACTGGTCATACCAGATGGACAGTTAGTGGTTGAAGAGAAACTCCTTGGTATTGAGAAGAGCCCATATCAGGTCTTCATAAGGTTCACGTGCGAGTGCTTCTGGCGAGGGCTGTTTTTTCTTGGCCTCCTCACTCAGGGTCGAGGGATCCACAGGGGTGCGTTTTCGATTAAGATAACGTATCCCAACGTCCAGCTCATCAGGTCCGGGAGCTCGTGAAAGCGCCCGGCGATACAATTCGCTGATACGGGCCTCGTCACTGAATTCCGTATTCTTAACAAGAAGAGCGGCCCTTGCATTATCGGAGGCGAGCTTGTTTCGGATGTTGGCGGAATTGACGAGATGCAGGGCCTGCGCGAGGTTTACATCGTCTGCTCGTTCACATTCGCAGGCACTGTTCATATCCGGGCGGCCGAACACTGAGAGAAAGTAGGACTCCTTGGTGAACTGATCATCGGGAAGTTGAACCGCGCGAATTCCCTGAGGCTGTCCACTGAACTTTTCCTTTGCGTTGGTGACCGTATTTATTCCATCGAGAAGAATTTCGGCTGGTAGGCGCCGGGGATAGAATCGCGAGTAATTCTGCCGATCATCCAGATTAAATTCGTTAGGGTTGGAACTGAGTTGGTAAGTAGTGCTGTTGCATATTGTGCGGACAAGCCCCTTTAGATCATATCCGCTTTCGACAAAACCCTGCGCGAGGGCGTCGAGAAGTTCGGGGTGGGTTGGAGGATTGGTAACGCGCATATCGTCCTCCGGGTCAACAATACCGCGTCCAAAGAAATGTTTCCAATAGCGGTTCACCAGCATTCTAGCGAAGAAGGGATTGTCTTCGTTGGTCATCCAGTCTGCGAGGGAATCCCGGGGGTCGTGATGCTGAGCGAGGCGGAGCTCTGTCCCGCCAAGGGGTTTTGGGGGAAGGGCGCGCCCGCTTCGTGGGTTCTTTGCGCTTGCTACTCCAATTTTGTTAAAGATGACTTCCTCTCCTGGTTGGGCGCCAGGCTTACGGCCGACCTTGGAGAAGAAGGCCTCAAACCCGTAATAATCGTCCTGACTCCATTTCTCGTAAGGGTGGTGATGGCATTGGGCGCACTGCAGGCGCTGGCCGAGAAAAATTTGGGCAACGTCCTGTAGCTGTTCCTTGCTGTCCTTGACAGTGCGATACCAGATGACCGGTGGGTTATTGCCAACCTCCCCCGATGCCGCAACGAATTGGCGGACAAATGAGTTGTAGGGCACGTTGTGGTGAAGGGAATTCCGGATCCATGAGTGAAAGGCAAAGCTACCCCTCGCATGGTGGGCTGAGGTGCGTTTGTTGCGAAGAATAGCAGCCCACTTGCCGGCGAAGTAGTCGGCGTAGTCAGTGCTTGCAAGCAGTTGGTCGATTTTGAGTGTACGTTTTTCGGGGTCGGTATCAGCGAGGAACTTATCGGTTTCGTCGAGGGTGGGGAGGCGCCCTGCGATATCGATTGTGGCCCTGCGGAGGAAGGTGGAATCATCGCTGAGCGAAGAGGGGGGAAGGCCAAGGGTGCGAAGCTTGGTAAAGAT
>DIHT01000103.1:7161-9264 GCA_002420305.1 Akkermansiaceae bacterium UBA5689
GTTGCCCGAAAGACACCAACATGTTCCTGAAACCGGATCATGACAGAGGTGCTTCCCGTTCGCTCCTGCATGGTCACAAGTCCTTGGTCACTCACGATCGCCATTTCCTCGTCGTTGGCCTCGTATTGAGCGATACGGGTGACGTCCTTGCTGGATCCGTCACGGAAGTGGGCGACGACCCTTAGCTGCTGGACGGCCTTGGCGCGGGTCAGGCGCTCTCGCGGCTCAACCGAAATCCGAGTTACCAGAGAATCACCATCGGATCCATAGGGGAGGCCTTGCCGAATCCAGCGGACAATTGTTTTGTAGTCATCACTGCTTCGAGTGAGGCGGGATCCTCCCTGGTGAGGAAGTTCTCCGCTAGCTTTGAGGAGAAGCAGGCTGTGGGTTGGAGAGGCTCTGAAAATGCGCCGCCCTAATCCCTCTCGCACTAGATAGCCGTGGTCGTCCTGTGGTTCATAACCGAGCAGTGAGAGTTTAAATCCGTTCTGGCCTTCAGCCTTTCCATGACATCCGCCCCCGTTGCACCCATGGCGTGTAAAAATAGGCACGATTTCATTGGGGAAGCTGATCGGAAGCTGTTTATCTGCCTGATTCACCTTGATCGCTCTCGAAAGGAGTGATCCCGCGTATTCTGCAATTATAGTGGCACTACCATTACCGATAACTCGAATGAGTCCGCTCGGAGAAACTGTCACGATGCCGGAAGGCTCCACCGAAAATTCAGCAATTGCAGTTACATCCTTTTTTCCGTCGCCCTCGTGCGAGGTAAGCACAAGCTGATGCAGGTCGTGCGGCCCCGTCATGGTAATGTCGTCCTCGCTACTCCACTGGAGAGCAACCGCATCCGGGGTTTGTTTGGGACTGCTCCCTGGTGCGACCGGGGCTTGGTCTGTTAGGCTCTCTTCGGAAGCGCCCTTTTCGACGGTTAAAATCACCAAGAGGCTGCAGAGGGGAATAAGAATAGGTTTCACGGCTGGGAAGATGGGGCTATCCAACAAGTTCAGAAATCGGGGCGTGCTCACTTCCTACAAGAAAACGGGGGCGCCCGGAAAGGTCATTCACCGTAGTGCGCCGTGCATCGATACCCAGACAGTGATACAGAGTTGAGAACACTTCTGGGAATTCTACGGGCCGGCTGTTTGCTTCCCCACCGTCGCGGGTCGTTGATCCGATTACCTGACCATGGTTCATCCCGCCGCCAGCGAGAAGGGCGGTAGAGACCTTGGGCCAATGATCGCGCCCCGCATCCTTATTGATTTTCGGGGTGCGTCCGAATTCTCCCCACACGATGACACTCACGTCCTTATCCAAACCTCGGTTATGCAGATCCTCCACCAGGGCGGTAATCCCCTGATCCAGCAGCGGAAAGTCCTCCCGGGCACGCTTGAAATTACCACCGTGCCAATCCCATCGGCTGAAGCCGAGGGTGACACAGCGAGCCCCGGCTTCCACGAGCCTTCGAGCCATCAAGAACTGGTCCAGCCGCTTCCATGGTCCATCAGCAGTCATCTTCTCCGTCCCTTTTCCATACCTCTCAATGACTTTTGGATCTTCCGCGCTCAGATCAAGGGCCCTCGCCAGACGACTTGAGGTTAGGACCCCGAATGCCTGTTCAGTAAAGGTATCCAGTCCTTCCATGGCGCCAGAGTGATCCACCTCCCTACGGAAATTATCGAAGGAATTCAGCAGGGCCTTCCGGTCCGCGAGACGCTCAATACTGATGTCCTTTAAGACCATGTCCTTCTTTCCCCCTCCACGGAAAGGGGAGAAGGCTGCATGGGAGGGGCCGAGGAATCCCGATTGGCCTGGGTCGCCCCATTGATCATGCTTGCACTTGGGGGACAGGCCAAGGAAGGAGGGAACTCCGGGCCTTGTCTGCCCCGAGAGTTTTGAGAGGACCGATCCGATGCTGGGCCAGCCTCCAGGAGGCTGTGGTCCCTGAGGCTTTCTCCCGGTGAGGCACTGAACGGCATCATGACCGCCTCCGGCGCCCACCATCGAGCGGATGATGGAAAATTTGTCCATCATCGTGGCCATCTGTGGGAACAGCTCGCAGATTTCGACACCGGGAACGTTCGTCTTAATGGGATTAAATTCGCC
>DIHT01000031.1:0-1340 GCA_002420305.1 Akkermansiaceae bacterium UBA5689
ATCGGCGTCTAATCCGTTTTCTGACTATCCTACTTCTCTTCGCCTCTGCCTGTCTCATGGGCAGGCCCTCTGTCGAGGCAGCGGAGTCTGTGACGCTCCGACTGGTTGCTTACAACATAAAGCATGGCCGCGGGATGGACAACAAGGTGGACCTGAGGCGAATTGCGTCCGTCCTGCGCAAGCTCAAGCCAGATCTGGTAGCTCTTCAGGAGATCGACCACACTTGTACTCGCTCTGGAAACGTCGAGCAGGCTGCAGTCCTCGGAGATCTTCTGGGAATGCATCATCGTTTTGGAACGTTCATGGACTTTCAGGGGGGGCAGTATGGACTGGCCATTCTTTCCCGCTTTCCTATCCAGAAATCCATTCGTCACCAACTCGCTCCCGGAGCAGAACCCCGCTGTGCCCTTGAAGTTATGGTTCAAGCTACTGACGACAGCCCCCTCTTTTCCTTTGTCAGCATTCATAATGACTGGACGAGGGAGCCCTTCCGGGTAGCGCAGGTGAACGACCTCATCGCTGGGCTCAAGGAGCGCAAGCACCCCGTCATTCTGGCAGGCGATTTCAACGCCGAGCCGAAAGCAGAATCACTGGCAAGGCTCCGCGCCTCAGGCTTTCTCATCATTCCCAAGGCGAAGAATGCAAAAACCTTCCCGTCTCCCTCGCCCCGCGTCGAAATCGATTACTTCATGACGCGGGGATTGCGCTTTGTAAATCCGCCACTCACCGAAGTGCACGATGAGCGCCTTGCCTCCGATCATCGCCCTATCGTTATCGAACTTTCCCTCCCCAAGTAAATCCCAGTGCACCGGCAAACGCACTGGTCGCTGATTCTCGGAGGCGCACAGCTTGAAAACGGGATGCGAATGAGAAACTACAAGCGTGACGTCCGACGGGCGGCAAACGAGACTACCCTGGTATGATCGTCACTCCCTCGCAGTCCGAGCTCTGGTCTGCTGGAGAACAGGTTTGCCGACAGTTCGAACTTGGGGAGATCCGGCAGCTCGAGGCTTTGTCTCATCAGGGCTATTCGAACTTCAACGCCCGACTCGAAACCGACCTGGGAGCCTATGTTCTGCGTCGCTATACCGAACAACCGGAAGAGAAGATTAACCACGAGCTTCGCCTGATCGACTGGCTGAAGGAGGAGGACCTTCCGGTCGTTCCTCCCCTTCGCGATCCCGATGGAAAGGCCCGAGTCACACCGAATCAGAAATGCCCTTCCCCATGGATCGTATTTCCCTTCGTGGAGGGTGAGGAACCGGTGCCACAACCCGCAATCGCGCAGGCAATGGGAGGACTAACAGCTCGGCTTCACGAGCTCCCTGAGCAACCTTGGG
>DIHT01000031.1:1672-2491 GCA_002420305.1 Akkermansiaceae bacterium UBA5689
GAATCAGAATGACGAGAACCTACTCTCGTTGCAGAACACTCTCACCATTGCCAGATCCCTGCGAAAGACCAGGACGAGTTCAGCCCGGGATTTTCTGCAGCTCATGGAGAGGCTGACACCCGAGCTACAGGATTTGAGTCTTCCAAGCGGCCTGGTGCACGGGGACCTCTTTCCCGACAATACCATCTTCCGGGGGAACAACTTGGTAGCGGTTCTTGACTGGGAGGAAGCCTGTTTTGACCACTACCTGTTCGACCTTGCCATGACGATGCACGGCTTCTGTTACATTGACGAAGAATGGCATCCAAACCTCGCCAGCAACTTCCTTGCGGGATACGAAGCTAAGCGATCTCTCGAGCCGGCTGAAAGCGAAAGCCTGCCGCTTTTCCTTCGCTGGACTCCCCTTGCGATGGCTGGCTGGCACCTCCGTCGCTACTCGATTGCCCCTAATCCGCGCCAAGCTGGACGTATCGAACAACTACTACAACGGGCCCAAGCTATCTTCGACCTCGAATACTAGAGAATATTTTGAGTTGATCGGTAGCTCTTCTCTATCTCCCCGCATCAGACTGGATCGACTCAGATCGCAATAGCTTCCTTCCACACCCGGGAAAATCCCGTAGTTGGTTGTTTGGTGACAGCGATTCATTCTGCTACCTACTCAACCTTCTCATGCCTTCTCGATTCACCCTTGCCGCCACTCTCCTTGCCGTATTCTCGATAGGCGCCACTCAGGCCACCTCGCTTGATCTCAAAAAAGGCGATCATCTTGTCTGGATTGGCAACACATTCGCCGAGCGCATGCAGTATTTTGGCGAG
>DIHT01000031.1:2885-7252 GCA_002420305.1 Akkermansiaceae bacterium UBA5689
TCAGCTTGCGCCCTCGCCCGAAAGATTTCGGCGACATCCATCACTATCTCTCTGAAGTGCAAGCCGATGTTATTCTGGCCTGCTATGGCTTCAACGAAACCTGGGATTACGGAGGAGAGGAAAGGCTTTCCCGATTCGGCACTGATCTCACGACTTTCCTGAGGAAGCTGAAAAGTAACAACTACAACGGAAGTTCTTCTCCCAAGATCGTCCTCTACTCTCCGCTTGCCTGTGAGGGCTCCACAGTCCCTGACACCCCTGCACGAAACCGCCTGCTTTCGCTCTATACGGATACCATGCACCGCGTTGCGAATTCACTCGGAATTCCGTGCGTGGATCTCTACTCCGCCTCTCGAAGAGTGTATCAGAAAAACGAGGAGGAACCCTGCACGATCAACGGCGTCCACCTTACCCTAGAGGGCTACGTAAAATTGGCACCTGCGATCCTCACGGACCAGCTCTTCGCGCCCCTACCTAATGGGGCTCCTCTGAACGCAATTCGGACCGAGGTATTGGAAAAGAACGATACCTTCTTTGATTGGTATCGTACCGTGAATAGCTTCTACATTCACGGCGATCGCAAAAACCCATACGGAACGGTAAACTTTCCTCTCGAGCGCAAAAAACTTCTTCAGATGTGCAGCCTTCGGGATCAACGGATCTGGAGTGCCGCACGCGGCGAAAACCTTCCGTCCGAGATCGATGACTCCTCCACCATCGAAATTCCTGTCACTCTTCCAGGTAAACGGGGGGGCACCTCCCCCGCGCTTACTCCCGCAGCAGAACGAGCTAAGTTCGAGGTCGCAGAGGGCTTCGCAGTCGAGCTCTTCGCGTCTGAGGAGGAATTTCCTGAACTTCGCAACCCGGTTGCTATCAACTTTGATTCCTCGGGACGTCTCTGGGTTGCCACAATGCCCTCCTATCCGCATGCCTTTCCCGGCATCAAGCCCAATGACCAGATCCTCATTCTCGAAGACACCGATCAAGATGGAAAAGCCGACAAGAGGACTGTCTTTGCCGATAACCTCTACCTACCGCTCGGCTTCGAGCTTGGCAACGATGGGGTCTACCTCTCCCAGGAACCCAACCTAGTCTTCCTCCAGGATACCGATCATGACGGCAAGGCCGATCAGGAAACCATTCTCCTGCACGGATTCGGGAGCGAAGATTGCCACCACGCCATCCACAACTTCGTCTGGGGTCCAGGCGGTGGGCTCTACATGCAGGAGAGCGTGTTTCATCACACTCAGGTAGAAACCATCTATGGCCCTCGCCGCAGCAAGGACAATGCTATTTACCGCTTCGACCCGCGAACCCATCGCCTTGAGATTGTTTCCCGGCTTCCACCCGGCGGAAACCCCTGGGGCTACGCCATCAATCGCTGGGGAGAACATCTCTATGTCGCTCGGCACAACAACGCATCTCTCATCAACCAGCCCGAGTCAGGTAACGTCGCCAATGCCAGTTACGGAAATCCCGACAACCGTAACTGTGGTCAGGAGTTCATCTCGAGCAGGCACTGGCCTGATGAGTTTCAGGGAAAGGTATTCTCGAACCAGTATAAGAACTTTCAGGGTGTTCTGCTCCATGATTGGACCGAGAACGGAACGACATACAACCACAAAAGGCTCGGCAAGGTCTTTGAAGCACACAACAAAGCATGCATCCCCGTCGATCTTGAACTCGGTCCGGAGGGCGCGCTCTACGTCGCCGACTGGTATAATCCAGTACTCGGCCATATGCAGTATTCCCTCCGCGACGAAAGGCGGGACTCAAGCAAAGGCCGTATCTGGCGGGTTACCTGGAAAAATCGCCCGCTGGATACCCAAGCCAAGATCGTGGACGCCAGTGCAGGAGAACTCCTCGACCTTCTCAAAGCCTACGAAGATCGCAACAGATACCGCGCTCGACGCGTCCTATGGAACCTGCCCGAAGAGACTCTCCGTCCCGCGCTTAAAAAATGGCTGGCCGCGCTCGATTCGACAGACGCCAACCATGCTCACCACCTCACCGAAGCCCTCTGGCTACATCAACAACGGGGCTGGATTAATGCGAAACTCTTCGAACAAGTCTCCACCCACCGCGACTATCACTGCCGGGCGGCTGCCGCGCATCTACTCCGTCACTGGTCTGACAATCTTCCCGACGCCGATCGTCATTTCCTTCGTTTGGCAAACGATGCACATGCCAAGGTTCGTCTCGAAACCGTGGTCTCTTCCACCTGGGCGGACCCATCTATCGCAGTCAGAGTCATCGAACAGGCAGGCGATTACCCTCAGGACAACTACCTCAAATTCGCCATCACCAACGCTCGCAAGGCCCTCGGCCCTGCTCTGGAAAATCACCCTATGGCGATCCCGCCAGCGAAACTTGCCGCCCTGCCACTCAGCGAACTCGTCCTTAAGACTCTCATCCGCCGCCCCAAACTGGATTCTGAGCTTCGGCTCAAGGCCCTGCATCACCTCGCCAGTGAGGGGTCCAAAACAAAGGAGGAGGTATTAATTGAGATCATCGAACAGCTTGAACGAGAAGAGCGCCCCTCTCTTCAGGATTGGCTTACGATCCTCGACTCCACCACGGTGTCCTCCCCCGATGCTCTCGAGCCGTTGTCGAAATCAAAGAGCTCCAGCATCCGCCAAGCCGCCTTCGCAGCTCAGCTTCGATCCGGCAACCTCCCTTCTTTTCCTCTCGACCCCGACGCCCTCCGATCCATCGCCCGGATCGATTCCCTCGAGCTCAAACAATCCTATCTCGAACCCGCTCAAAAAGCCCTTTTTCTTCCCCGCGCTATGCAGGAAGCCGCCCTCTTCTGCCTAGGTCGCATCCCAGGAAACGACGTTAAGATCTTCAAGATCCTCGCCAAACACATCCTAAATCCGAATCTCACTGCAGCTGCAGCCGAGGCCGTCCTGGCACGACCCAAGGAGGGCTGGCCTCCACAAGAGAGCGCTACCCTGCTTCGCACTCTTCTTCCTGCCCTTGAGGCTACCCCCGTGGAGAAACGTGGCTCTCTTTCTTTCGAGCTCGCCTCCAAGCTCCTGAGGACCATCGCCACCCTCCGTAAGGCTTCCGGTGCTCTCGGCCGGATTCACTCCCTTCAATTGCTGCCAGTGGAGATCTCTACTGTTTCCGATCAACTTCGCTTCAATAAAGCCTCTATCCGACTCCCAGCCGACACTCCGGTCGAGCTTCGCTTGAATAATCCCGATGTCATTCAGCACAACCTCGTCCTGTGCGTTCCCGGCTCACTGGAAAAGGTCGGGCGCGCGGTTGACAATATGCTCGCCGATCCCAAGGCCATCGATCGTGATTGGATTCCTGATCTACCCGAAGTTCTCCATGCCACTCCGATGGCAAGCCCTTATCAGAAGGTGATCCTGCGTTTTCGCACTCCCCGGAAACCCGGCTCTTATCCTTTTCTCTGCACTGTGCCCGGCCACTGGCGCATTATGCAGGGAACGATGATCGTTGGCGAAGCGAGGACCTCATTATCCTCCGACAAAACGGACACCAAAGTGCTCATCCTCACCGGCGAGCCCGAATACGGGACGAGAGCATCCCTCAGTGAGCTTGGAAAGAAGATGGAACAAGAACACCAACTTAAGGTCACTCATCTCCAACTCAACCGCGCCACAAATCCCCACCACTTCCCAAATCTCTCCAAGCACCTTCCCGAAGCTGACCTTTTGATTCTCTCCCTTCGTTTTGTGAACCTCCAAGAGCCCCAATATAAAGCGCTCGATCAACATCTCAGCCAGAAACCTTTCATCGCTGTCCGCACTACCACGCACCTCTTTGATTTCCCCAAAGGCTCCAAACTAGAGGCTGAAAACCGAGCATTCCCAACTCGCCACTTTGGAACACCATACCGTGGTCACCACGGTCACGATTCGAGCCAGGTGAACTACGTCATGGCCTCAAAGCATCCCGTTATGACGGGCCTTGAACAACGATTCTGGACTCCCGACTTCCATTACGCGGTCAATCCGCTCGGGATAGAGTGCACCCCTCTCATGGTCGGACAGGGCCTAAAGGGCCGTCAACGAGCTGCCTTTAAAGAGGTCGGCGGGCACAACCACGTCATGGTTCTCTCCGCTGAAGACCAAGAACGCCTCAACGGCAGCCCCCACCCACTGGTGTGGACTGTCGATAGCATCCAGAACCGCCGCGCTCTCGTGACCACCATAGGTGCCCGAAAGAGCTTTGAAGACCCCAACGTCCAGCGGCTCTATCGCAACGCCGTCTTATGGTGCCTCGGGCGCACGGTCCCGGAATCCTTTTGATCCTGTATCCGGCCGCAGACTTCCTAATCAGTCAGACATTGCATGGAGAGCCTCCTCGATACCGGCTCCATCAAGCCTCTAAAA
>DIHT01000031.1:7642-24788 GCA_002420305.1 Akkermansiaceae bacterium UBA5689
AGTGATTACTTTGGGGGATTTACCCCCGGGTGCGAAACAGGGTAAAAAGTCCTCATGCTTCAACCGAATCGCCGTCACTTCCTTGCTGCTACCGCCTCCCTCGGAGCGGGATACTGGGCAGGAACATCTCCCCGGGGCCGTGCCGCCTCTCCGAACGACAAGCTCAACATTGCCTGTATCGGAATCGGAGGCCAGGGAGGAGGCAACCTCGGGAAGGTTGCGGGAGAGAATATTGTGGCAGTGTGTGACGTGGACGAGAAGCGGGCCGGCAAGAACTGGACGCGCTTTCCAAAAGCGAGGCAGTACCGTGACTTCCGCAGGATGCTTGATGAAATGGAAAAGTCCATCGATGCGGTAGTGGTTAGCACTCCAGACCACACCCACTTTCATCCCGCACGGCAAGCCATGCTGATGGGCAAGCATGTCTACTGCGAGAAACCTCTGGCACATTCTGCATGGGAATGCCGGGAACTCACCCGGATCGCCAACGAGATGAAAGTGGCCACCCAGCTCGGAAACCAGCGCCACGCCAACGGCGGAATGCGTCGCACGGTAGAGGCAGTACAAAGTGGTATGATTGGAAAGATCAGAAAAGTCTATGCCTTTCAGGGAGGGAGCCGGGGGATGCCTGCGCTCCCGGAAGACTTCCCTGCTGTTCCCAGGCACTTGGACTGGAATCTCTGGCTGGGCCCCGCCAAGGTCAGGCCCTACAGCCCGGCCTACTGCCCTTACAACTGGAGATTCTGGTGGGACTTCGGGACAGGAGAAACAGGCAACTGGGGATGCCACACCCTCGATATTCCCTATTGGGCTCTCGGCCTGAGCCATGCGAAACGAGTAGACCTCGATGTTATCCCAGAAGCATCGGAGATTGATTCCCAACGAACTCCCAAGAGAATGCAAACCCGGCTTGAGTTTGCAGCTTCCGACGATGGCAAGCGGCCCGCGCTGTCCGTGCACTGGTGGCATGGCGGACCCCGTAAGGAGATATTCAGCAAATATGGGGCCGAACAGAAGATGGTCCTGTTTGTAGGAGAGAAGGGGACGATCTCAGCCGACTTCGGGGGATACACCGCCAGAATGTTTGACGGATCGAATCCAGTAGTGCCAGTGGAGTCAATCGCTCCCTCTCCGGGCTTCCATCAGGAGTGGATCGGAGCCGCTAAGGGTGGTCCGCGCGCAACGTGCGATTTTGTCGACTATAGCGGGCCACTCGCTGAAGGAGTTCTCCTGGCCAATGCAGCATGGCGCTCCGGGGGCGGGTTCGACTGGAACGCCAAGGCTTTCAAGCCAACTGGCAACGGGAAAGCGGAGGAGTTCATCCATTCCGAGTTCCGCGAGGGATGGAAAGTCTAGGGCCCCTTTGGATCAGTTTCCCCGCAAGCGAGCGAAATACGATTCTCCGCTGGAGTTGACAGGACTGGCAAGGCGCAGACTCACGGTGACAGTGCCATCTCCATTGTCGACTTGGGTCAGCAGTTCGGTCAGGCCCGGGTCAGATGACCAGGTCACGAGGTCGCTGGAAATCTCAACGGTAAGAGCACCTAGAGCACTGAGATTCTGTTGGTAAGTGAGAACGAGGTAGCTTTCTCTCACACCATCTATTTCTAAATTCTCGACCTCGATCCGGGGTCCCGGAGCATCCGAGGCAAGATCCGGTCGCGACCCATAGAGAAACTCGAGGAAGTTACTGATGCCGTCGAGGTCGTCGTCGTTGCCGGGACCACCCGCCAGGTCGTAGCCAACGGCCCAGGCAGCATAGTCAGTTCCGGCAGCCTCGGGTGTTCCCGGTGAGCCCCCCGTTGTACGGCTGGCAACCCAACTGGCCGCGAGTCCGGGGTCTGGATCGCTCGCGGGATTGACGAGCACGAGGCTTGGCCCGTCCCCATCAGCCGGAGCAGGCCAAGGTGGTTGATCGTTATAGCTGAAGCTGTGAACAGGATCAGAATCTGCTCCCAGGAGGATAATTCGCTCCCCATCGTTACTGAGGCGCCCTGAATATTCAAACCACTGGGTTGCGGGCAGCACACCGTAGCGCGCCTCATAGGCAAGCTGGTTCCGCAAAAGAAGCACCCTCTCGCCGGGAGAGAGGACCGTATTATCAGGGAAGGAGAAGTTAACGCCTGCGCTGAAGCGCACGCCCGTGAGATCGATTGCCCGTGACCCGATATTGAGAAATTCAAGAAACTCATAATCATCCCGGTCGTCACTCACCGTTGATTCCTCCGGTGTGGCAGGATCGGCGGGATGATAATGCATTTCTGCAACAACAAGATTTCCGGCCCCCGCAGGCTCGGTATCAAGAGTAAACAGCGCTTCGTTCAGAGCACTCCATTCTCCTGTATCATTGTTGTAGGCGCGGGCTCGTAGCCTCGCCGGTTCACTTAGGAAGAGAGGGTCTGAAATATTCTCTCCGCCTCCCCCACCCCCCGCCGTGGTCTCACCGCGTAGAACAAGATCCATGCGCATGTCGGAGCTGGTTCCACTTCCCTGATGCACCTCCACCGCAATGGTGTTTGTTCCTGCCCGAAAGGCAGTTGTTGGAATGGTGTAATCGGACCACGCGTCCTCACTGCTGGTAGTGCTACTGGCATACTGGTCATAGGGTGCCCCAGCGGGAAGGTTCGGGGTGCGGATGATCTCAGAACCGTTAAGATACACCGCCGCGGCGTCGTCATATTTCAACCGAAGCGTGAACCGAAGAAATAGGGATGGATCTGGAACGTTAATCGCTGTTCGGAAATAGGTGGTAGCATACTTATTGCTACTGCTGGGGCCAAAGGAGACCGTTGTTCCCGCCCCTTCTCCATCCGATCCATACCCCAGCTCGGACGGCCCCTCTTCCCATGAGGAATCGTCAAAGGCACTGACTCTCCAGCTCGTTCCCTGGTTGCTTCCGTCGTCGAGGAATTTCCAGAGATGCCCGGTAGTAATAAAGGTTTGTGGTGGGTCGACCTGATTGCCGCCGCCAAAGGAAGCGAGCGTAGCTATTGGGTTGGGCACTCCTCCCGGTAACCGGGGGTCACTTCCGTCGAGAGTATAGTAGATAGTGTCAGCGTCGGTTGACATTGTCAGAGGGGTAGTCGACAGGACAGAACCTCCATGCTGACTAAAGACGGGCGCAATGGTATCCGGATACATACCACTCGCCCTGAATCGACCGACCATAGTACTGGTGAGGCCCCTGAAGTGATTATTGACCAGATTCTGCTGGTAGTTGAGCCAGTCCTGATATTCGCGAAACTGATCTCCCCAACGCGCGGACTCGGCAATAAACCCCGGCCGGGCTTCATCAACACGCTTTTGCAGTCGCTCGATATTCTGAGATGGCGTCAGAGCCCCATCGTTGAAGAAGTGCATGTGGATGCGGTCAGCGACCAGCATGGCAAAGTCCGTGTTTCCATTGCGGAGTCGGGACATCAAATCCAGAGGCCCGGAACTGGTGACGGAGCGATTCGTGCTACGCAGGTAGCCATCGGCGTCCTTCATCTGGAAGCGAAAAGGCTGCCCCTGCGTCTTGGAGCCCAGCAACCTGACCTCGCTCTCCGAATCTCCGCTTACCCATAGCAGCATGAAGTCAATAAGGTTTGCGACATCGATATTGTTATTATTGTTTGCCCACGGATTGGATCCTGATGCCAGTGCCTTCGCCTCATTCCAGAAGACGCCGTCACCGTCGTAGACCTTTTCATCATTGCGGAATCCGTCATTGAGATTCACCGCGTCATAGTCCGCCTTGGGGCCTCCAAGATAGCTTGAGGCCATGTCAGCATTCCATCGCTCACGAAGATGATATTGCCCCCAGTAACTACCGTTGAGGTAGACGTGCACGAAGCGCCCGTGCGGAGCAAGATTGCCCATATCCAGCATGGAGTCATCAGTGAAGCGGTTGGACATGTAGGCCCCACGGGAGCGCATATCGTGGGACCCGCTGCGTAAATCCATAATGTCAAAGCGATCAGTCGGCGGGTAGTGTTTGTATTCGAATCCGTCGAAGATGGGATATTTGACTTTGGTCGCGCCGTATTGTGAGCGGAAGCCAATGCGAAAACTCTTCTTCCGGAAGTTGGTGTAGTAACCTCCGAAGTGCTTTAAGCCGGCGTTTTCCTGAAAACCGGCTCTGCCATCGGGAAAGATCATCTCCACGGACGTTGGCGACTCACTCCGGATATTGCTGCCCCCCTCATTCTGAAACGGACCAGGATTGTCCGTGACTATTGAAACAGTCGGCACGGCCTTCAGAGAATCCACCATCTGGGGCCCAAAGGTTGCCGACTGGGTAACGGAGGTGCGCATGCGAGACTGATTGACCACGTCCTCCGGAAACAGGTAGGTCTGAGTGTCGACATTGGTAGGTCTTAACCCGGCCTGGTGCGCCATGGCACGAACCACTGTTGTCCCGGTTATCTGAATGGGCCCAGTGTAGACCATCCCCCTTGTTGGGCTGGGCGGGCTTCCATCCAAGGTGTAGCGAATCTCAGCGCTCTCCGTGGAGGAGGTAACTTCAAGGGCAAAGGGGTCCTCAAAGAAACCACGATCAATATTAAATGAAGTGTCCCCGACAAACCCGTCAAACGTATCTCCATTGAAAGTCCGCGGCGAGGGCGAGGCCAGATAACCTGGCTCTCCGAGCGACGGATCCGTAATCCTCGTGCCCCTAATCTCTGCAGTGATCAGCATGTCCGAACTGGTGATGCCGTCATTCAGCCCGTGAATGGCGAGAACATTCGCACCAGGCCTCAGTCTGTTCACAAACGAAGTGATATCCCAGTCAAGGAACGTTACCGCCTCCCCATCCGAGTGATTGCCGGTTGCCTCAGAATTCCACGTTAATCCGCCAGGTGCGTTTGCGTCCGCAACCAGAGTGTCATTGAGGTAGGCAACAAACCCGTCATCGTATTTCACCCTCAGTGTCAGGTTAGTGATCGTTGACGGATCGCTGACCTCGAAAGGAATCCGGATATAGACGGAGGTATTCACTCCGTTAAAATCATTACCGAGATCGCCATTTGCGCCAAATTCCTGGGCGTAGGTATCGTTCTCGTCGTAGCCGATCCCCATTTGGGCAGCTTGCCACCCTGAGTCATCAAATTCCTGCTCGGTCCAGTCCCCGCCGAGCGAGTCATCCGCGGGAATGATGATCCTGACCTGTTGCGTTGGACCGATAAACATTGTGGGCGTCAGGCCTCCTCCCTGCATGAGGCCATAGGAAGAATCCTCAAACTGTTCAGGGATCGGGTTTTCCTCGGTGCCAAATTCCGCAACTACTGAAGTTCCATCTGGGTTGACGAGGGCCAGATATTCCCCATCGCTGGAGATCCTGAAGCTCGTATGAAGTTCTGACTCAGGATTGCGCCGGTCCTTTCCCGAGGCAAACACCAGCAGAAAACCGTTCTCGGCAATCTCAACTGAAGGAAATCTCCACATTGTGAGGGTATCCGCCGCATCAGTGAGGAAGTAGCCGTCAAGGTCCACAGGCGTATCACCGGAGTTAAAGATCTCTATCCAGTCAGAGGCATCGCCATCCTCATCCTCAATGGTCGCCCGATTGTTTGCCATGAACTCCGTAATATGGAGACGGGCAGAGGCTGGCGAAGCCATCAGGAGTCCGAGGGCGAAAAGGGCGTTCAGTAGCTTCAAGATCACGACCTCTCATACATACCTCCCAGAGGATCAGGGGACAAGCATGGGCTCACTCCTCACGAAAAAACCACCACATCCTTTAAAACGAAAGCGGCCCCGGGGACTAACCGGGGCCATGTCACCGGAACGGCGAGGAACCGACAACATCCGCAGGCTAGCAGAATACGATCCGGGGAAAACAGGAAAATTACTGGGCGGAAATAGACATGGCCATGGAATTGGACACCCCAAAGCACTCCATTCACAGCGCGTGCGCCACCCGAGAGAGTGGTCGCCTTGAAGCCAACCCAGCAGCCAAGTACGGTCAGGGGTCCTACAACAAGAAATTCCGCTTCTTCTATTTGGAATTTTACCGGATTTGCCTCATCTCTTTAACACAAAGCTCACCTGAGAAACATGCCTACTCCTGCTCTTGCCGTTGTCTATGAACATCCCACCTGGCAGCAGCCACTTTTCGACGCCCTCGATAAACGCGGCGTCGATTACTTTGCCTATGATATTAAGTCGGCAGCCTTCGACCTGACAGAGGGAATTCAGGCTTCGATAATTTTCAACCAAGTGAGCCCCAGCGCATATGTTCGCGGCAATGGACGTGCTGTCCCGTTTGCGCTCGCTCTGCTCGATCACCTCGAATCTACCGGTGCGAGAGTGATCAACGGGGCCTCCACCTTTCGACTGGAGCTCGACAAAATAGCCCAGATCCGCCTGATGCGTGACCTCGGTATGGATTATCCATGGACGGTCGCCTTCAACAACGCGGAAGCATTGCGAGATCAAGAAGCGGCCCTGACCTTCCCTGCGATTCTTAAGCCCAATCAGGGAGGCAGTGGGGCAAGAATGGCGGAGGTTAGCAGCCTGAATGAACTAACTAGTCTTCTCGAGGCAGACCCCTCTTTATGGCAGCCCGATCCGGTTTTACTGCTTCAGGAGAAGCTTGACCATGACCCTGGTACACAAGGTATAGTACGCTTGGAATTTCTCGGTGGAGAACTCCTCTATGCCATGCGAGTGGTCGGCGTATCAGGTTTCAACCTTTGTCCGTCCATAGACTGTAACCCGGAAGGTGCCGAAGCAGGGACCTGCGCGGCGCCTGCCAGCACGCCTCCAAGCGAACCTCAATTTCTACCCTATCCTGAAGTTCCGGCTGAAGTGGTGCAAGAGGCCAGCCGCCTCTTCAAGGCAACAGGGTTTGATGTTGGAGCCCTCGAATACCTGATCACAAGCAACGGACGACGGGTCTTCTACGATATCAATGCCAATTCCAACTTACGACGTTCCGTAGGGTTAGCCATGGGCTTCGACCCTTTTGACCGGGTCGCCGAATATCTCGAACGGCAACTAACCTCATAAAGCTGCCCTGAGCTCTCTGGATATTCCCCTCCTCGACATGAAATTTTTCTCTTTCTCCTCAGCCACAGCTCTTCTTCTCTTTCTAACTGGAGAGTTCATTCAGGCACAGATGCTTCCGGGGCTTGCTGGCGGACGCGTAGCGAAGGGTGCAGAGCGTGAAGCTGCGCTCGAGCCCTGGCTAACTCTCGGCAACCTCGAAAACACAGGAGAGGGCGCATTTATCCCAGGAACATGGAAGGGCGTAGGCTCGGCTAGATCAATTACCATACCGGGAAAGGCGACTTTCATTGCTGAGAGTGGGCATAACTGGTCTCTACTCTACGGCCTTCGTCTCGAGATCAAGCTATCTAAAGATCAAATCTTCCATGGCGAAGTCGTTTTACACACTCCGCGTCGCGAAGCGAAATCCAGCTATCGCACCACCGCTCCCGTCTCGACCAGAGCGAAGTTCAGCCTCATTGGATCGGGCAGGCCTGAATCCATCGATTTACCATTTGCGGCTTTCGACAAATTCTATCCTTACGGTGAGACGTTCCATCAGATTGAGAAGATTGAAATCGGGGGCTCCTTTGCCAACGGTAGTACCGGCCGTCTTGCCGTGCCGCGTGTAGACGTCATCGCGGCCCCGGTATTAAAACTCTTTTCCGAAACCAGGTCCCGCGCCGGAGGGGAAAATGCCGACATCAACTATCAATTGAAGGTGATGAACTGCTCCAACCGTTCGCAGTCAGTGACGCTCGCACATCACCCCTACAGCAAACACGTGATGAATGCCTCAATCACGCCGAAGCAAATCACTCTGAAACCAGGTGAAACCAAGAGTGCTGCAATTACCGTTAATGTTACGGATCGCGTTCCTCCGGGCGGCCGCGAGCGGCAGAAAATCGTGGCCCTCGCTAACGGGCAACTTGGCGGCGAGATCGAATTCATCACCGCCCGCAAACTGTCCCACCCTTACCTTGTTCATACCCCGGAACGCTGGCAAGCAGTACGCGATAAGATCAATAACTACCAGTGGGCAAAGAGGGCCGCTCAGCGCTACCTCGACCATGAGACCACGGACAGCCGCCCGGGATCACGCTGGCCCTATGCAGTCGCGTGGCAAATTTCCCGTGACAGGAAATATGCGGAACAGGCCAAGCAGGGCGTGCGCTTTGATGTGGGCGGGAAGGACCTTATTCAGGCCTGTGAGATTTATGATATGATCGCGGATTCAGGGGTATTCTCCAAAGGAGACCATATTCGAATTGACCGGGAAATTCGCGAGCGCATGCATCGGATCGACCTTTCCGGGGTAGCTAACCTCGAACTCCAGGAGGCGCGCTGCGGCTTTACCCTGGCTCTTACCGCTCAGGACTTCGCGTGGTTTGAGCACTTTCTCTACGCTACTGATGGCGTCTACGACAACATCGCCAACGGGATCATGCCGGATGGATGGTGGTATGAGGGTTCCGTCAACTATAACGTCTGGGTTTCGCGTTACATCTGCAAAATGGCCCTCGCTGCTGAACCTTTCGGAGTCAACATGATCGACCACTACTTCACGCCGGGATACTCAAAGGAATTTCGCCGTCTCACCGACGACGTCGAGACCCGAAAGCGTGAATTCGGCGGCAAACCATTCCAGAAGTTCGGCAAACACCCCGTTCCCCGCCTCACTCTCGATCAACTCTGGGACTCTTTTATCGACCACCTTTCGCACGACGGGCAGATCTATGCTGCTAATGATGGAGGCGAGTGGAGCCTTACTTCCGACGAGGGTTTTGAGATTGCTTACATGATGTGGCGTAAACCAGCCTTTGCGGCCTTGGTCAAACGCCGCGGAGAAGACGGGCGCAGTCTTCTCTACGGCGTGCCAGAATTACCGGAACATACTCCTGAAATCGGAACCCGGTCCGCCTGGTCCGACGGCATAGGCTTTATCACCCTACGCTCGCAAACCTCCGATCGCCACCCCAGTGAGCAGATCGAGATGAGCCTGAAATACGGCACTCACGGGGCCTATCATGGCCACTTCGACCGAACCAACTTCAACTCCATGCGCCGCTACGATCGCAGTTTTTACTCCAGCGGCCACGGCCTCTGGTATTCTTATGCCAGCTTCATGTACGGGATGTTCGTGCAGTCGTCCGTAAATCACAACATGGTGGTTGTGGATGGCAGGAATCAGGAGTCGGTTGAGTCACGCCGGCTGATGTTCCATTCCGGCCCCCGCATGCAGGCCGCCGCTGTAGAAACTGATGCTCGCTGGTCATACCCTCCCTACCTCGGTTTGCAGATGAAACGAGCGAACCGGAAGGAAGGCGAGAGCGCCATTCTTCCCGGCCGTGACCGCCTTGCCGCTGAAGACGTCTACATGCCCGCGGCGCGCGGAGCAGACGGCAGGGAGCCCGAAGTCGCCGACATCGGAGATTGGACTGAACGGATCCTTCAACGCCGGATGGCGATTGTTACTGACCATTATATTGTGCTCGCCGATTATCTGGAGGGAGAGAAAGAACACACTTTCGACAACTTTCTCCAAATCCGAGGCTTCCAGGGAATCCAGGGCGACGGAGTAAAGACGCTCCGGCACACCGAACAAATGGACACCAATCCACGGTTAGCCACTCAACTCATCACAAACTGCCAATGGTGGAGCAAGGATGGCACTTCCCGCACTCGTTTCCGTACAATCTACGACAACAAATCCCACCTCAACTGGCGTACTCTCAAAGGTAAAGAGGGAGATCTTTACGCCGATATATACGCTGCGTGGCCCAAGCAGGCAGAGATCATGGTAGGGGCGGCTCCCGAAGTACGCCACAGAGCCGGCTGGACCAAATTTACTATCGAAATTGATGGCAAGATGGTCGCCGAGGACGAATTCTCCCCATGGATTCTTGGCCGGAAGGATATCGACCTTCAGATTCCAGAAAATGCCCAGACTCTCACCCTAAAAACACGGAACGAGGATCGGCGCAAAGGCGGAGGATTCATTCTCAGCAAAGGAGACTGCCTCTTCTGGGGGGGTGGTAAATTAGAACTAGCCACCGGCCAAAAACTTCCGTTTTCAGAACTTCAGAGAGAGGGCAAGCTCACCCTCAATGGTATCCGCACTGGAGTTCACGGCCGTCCCGAAAATTCGCCAATCAGACCCGGCGAAGACTACCACGGAGGCCCGGTTGTCATCGCAGGGAAACCGTTTCAAGAAACCCTTCCGGCCCAACCGAAGGGAGATGGAGAAGTCCGGATCAACCTGAGAAACCTCAATGCGAAGCGGCTGACGGTCGCTCTCGGCGCAGATTATCCACAAGGTCAAGTCACCAAGTATCAACGTCACTCCTACAGCACTCGAACAACCGGGAAATCGACCTATTTCCTTACCGTCATCGAACCCTTTGAGGAAAAAGACGCCTCCATGATACAGACTGTCGAGGCCCGCTCGGAAAGCGAACTCAAGGTCGTGCTGAAAGACGGAACGAAGCACTCGATTTCTATCAGGGAGCTCGCGGATGCAAAGAAACCAACGGTCACCTTCAGAGAGTTAAAGGCGGGCAAGGTGGTCGCAGAGGAAAATAGCTGGACGTCTGACGGAGCGCCCCTCGCACGGTGATTGCATAGTGACGCTGAGAGCACCTCTCCCGCACCCTGCTCTCCGTCTTTTTTCTCTATCGGAAGAACGTCCGAAAAGAAAATTGCGCTTACCAGAACCAAGCTACAACCCATCAAGAGAAGCGCGAGTATTCTGGTAAGAACAATATCCACGGTCTTGCCACATGTATCCCATTATCAAGGACTAACGACATCCTCGGCGCATCGGACCGTCTTTGGGTGCCCACCTCAACGCTTTTACCCGGTCTGCAGCTTCGGCATATCCTTCGACAGAGCAACTCACCACGAATCATAACAAGGGCACGGCACAGCCCGCACTTTCACTCGAGATCGAACCGTGGTAACTCCCGCCGGCCTTCCTCCGAGGTCCCCTTGAACACCACCAGACACACCCGAGACAGCTTCATGACAAATCACGCACCACCCCGGATCTGCTCAGTCCTCCTTTGGGCAACTATGACTACCCTGTCCCCCTTATCAGCCCAAGGAGTCATCAGCATTAACCTCAAGGCTGGGAATACCATCAATAACCAGAACACCTTCGCGGGCTTTACTGCCTGGCAGGAAGGAGCGTGGATCAATACTTCCGCCGCGAGCATAAACAACCTTACTGATGCCTCCGGGGTAGCTACTTCCGCGGATATCTCGGCACCGGGAAACCGCGCGGGATCCTTCTCCGGAGCGCCGCTTAACTTCAGCCCCATGAAGTCCGGCATTCAATTCTTCGCAGAAAACCCAGCTCCCACCGTAATCAGTGAGATTCCTTATTCCAACTACAAGGTAGTCGTCTACCTGACGGGATTCGATGGCAACAATGCTTCCTACATTACCGATGGAACCAGCACTTACTACTGGGACCCCAAGGCCTTCAGCAAGGACCTGACCCTGACCACCCAAGCTACCTACGAGACCGGAACCACTGCGACTAAGGCGAATATCGCAATTTTTGGTTCAGATGAAGCCCCCCTGACATCCTCTTCAATCACCCTCAATTTCGGCCTCGCCCCAGGGGCAAGCGGGGGAGGTGGGATTGGCGGGTTCCAGATTATTGAAATTCCAACATCTGATGAGCTACTCGAACTCACCCTCGTTGGTAACGGGGACAACTACGATCTAAGCTGGAATAGCAGAACTGGCATGGTGTATGACCTCCTCAGCAGCGCTGACTTATCGAATTTGCCCACCAGCAACTGGAATCCCCACCTCGAACCCCTCACTGTCTACAGCGGCATCCCGGCCTCGGGTACTGGAACAAATGTCCTCACCAACGTCCCCTCGGATGGACCAAGGCGCTTCTTCGTGGTTCGAGAGTCGGAGGCCCCTCAGCCTCTTCCTCTCGAGGACTTCGATGCCATGCCCCCTTCCCTTCCTGCCGGTTGGACTGTCCGTGATTCCGGAAACGGAACAATGTGGCAGGTCGGAACGCCCACCGGAGAAAACAGTCCACCCACCGCTGCCAGTGGCCAGAACAGTGCTGGCACCAACATCGCCGGAAACTACCTTGACGGCACTGATACAGCCCTCACTTCACCGGAGATTATCATTCCACCGGAGAGAGACGCCCTTCTTTCCTTTAGGCAATTCATCGACACCGACCTCGCCTTAATTGATCCTGACCTCGGATTCGTCCGCATCCTCGATGCCGACAACGACACTCCCATCGCCAGCTTGGAGATTTCTTCTATTGAGGGCAGTGCTGCCGGATGGAGCGATCAATCCCTTGCGCTGCCAGCTGGGGAGGTCGCTGGAAAAACTATCAAGCTAGAATTTCGCTTCGTCAGCAACGATGACGGTAGTGTCTGGGGAGGATTTTATATCGATGACGTGAGTGTTACCCTGCCCTAGCCGCTCTCCCGGACCTCACCAGACACCAGCAAACCAACGCAGACCCCAGCCTCTTCTGAAGGCGAGAATCCGTGGCGTCTCTTACCTCAGGGATTCTCTACCACCATAAAGAAGCGGCGGGGATCAGTCACCTCGCAGGGCACACCGCAAATTACCTCTCCACCCGTTCCTGTGAAGGTTCCGTCCCGATTGATGACCCCATCAAGAACGCTGCAGGCGGCATCATCCCATTGGATAAGATCGATCGACTCCCGGACGCGATATGTCCGACCAAGCCGGGTTGCAATCGTGAGCTCCAGGAGGGGTTCTGGTTGGGCAAGCAGCGCGATCCGTCGAATCCCAAAGGGCACTTCCCCTTCGCGACTGCGACTAAGACGAACCGAGACACTGAACAAACGCTCTGAGCTGATCACTCGATCACCTCCGTAGAGACGATGGATCTGCAGAGAGGTGAAGTCGGGAGAGTTAGTCCCGTCATCGAAGCGCGTGAGCAACAGATCAACCGGGTAGACCTCTCCGGGACCAAGGGAGACCGAGATGCGGTAGACATTACCAGCAACGGTATCAGCAAGACCCTCTCTGACCCCAAGAATTCCCGCTGTATCCGAGATCACAAAGTCGGCAGTGACCAACTCGTTACTGGTGTTCTCGAGAAGCAGCTCAGTAGTTGCGCTGCCACCCACGGGAACTGCCACGGGCTCACTCGGGTCTCCGCCAATAACAACCGCCCCCTCTTCCGGGGCAAAAACCTTGCCCGTGCAGCAAATAGGCTCAAGGTCGGGGGTAATTACTGCACAGATTTGGTAGGCGGCACAGAAGCCCGGCTCAAGCCCTTCGCAGTTGATCTGAATGGGTATGGTGACGCAACCACCGGGAGGGACCGGGCCGATTGTCCCACTCGCAGGGCTGAAGGCAGAAGGAGGCAAAGTCACCGGGCAAGCAGGATCAGAAATGGAGGTAGCAGACCAGGTATAGGTGCGAGGAACACTGGAGTTGTTGCAGATCGTGTAACTGGCCGTTGCTACCAGGCCTCCTCCATCTGCATTGGGGCGGCAGGGTATTAGATCGTCGAGCTTGCAGGTGTCAGGAAGCTCTGGCTCCCCTCCACATTCTGGCAGCTCAATACAGATCTCCTGTGAGCAGCACTCGACGAGGTCAGAGTCATGAACGGCGAAACTGACGCAGAGAGAGCCTGGGAGCCCGATGTAACAGGCTTCCACGGTGCCGATCCCACCCGGTGGAATGGGATTGGGAGAGGGCTCGACCGAAGCGTCGACGAATCCGGAGGGCGGCAGGAAGGTCGCGTGAGCGAAGTCGAATCCGGCACTGCCATTGAAATTGGTCAGGTTGAGGACGGTGAGCTCAATGGTGTATTTGATCAGACCATTGGGCTGAGGCTCGCAAGTGACAGACTGATCGATTACCTCAAGACAATCACAATTGGGGAGGTCGAAGCAGAATTTCTCCGTACAACACTCCTCCCCAGTAGAATCAAGCATGGTCAGACGCAGACAGAACTTCTCCCCGCTGACAGAAGTCGGCAGGGTAATGTTCTGGGTGTAGGTGCCTCCGTCTGGGATTCCAGCCCCAGGAATCTCGATGATATCATCCGGGTTTGGTGTGCCGGTGATAGCGCTCCCTGGGAGTTCATCAGCTGGGCAAGGGGTGAACCACAGATATTTGACAGCCTGCCCCGACAGATTCGTTAAGGTCACGTCAATACTGAAGGGAGCACCCTCTTCCTCAGGACATTCGATATCCCTCACTTCAATTTCAACACAACGAACATCCTGGGGATCCTGCATGATGTCGATGTCGCCGCCGACGCCCTTGTAGTCCGGACCGCTCGTCGTGTAATCAGGATCGTAGGGAACTCGATAGCTATAGTCGACAATCGCGGAAACTGACGGAAAGTCAGTGATTCTTACGCCCTGAATTCCGTGTGGCCCCATGGAGTCTGCGGTGTCAGCGCTGGAGCACCAGATGAGCTCCTCTTGAACACCTCCCTCCATCCCAAAGTCCGCGCCACCATAGGTCTCACCCCGGCCCCAGCTGTTACCGGACTGGAGAGTATTCGTGATACCCCAGCTGCTAATGGAAGTATCCCATTGGGCGACGAATACCCTGCCGGCGTGATTAGCGCTGGCAATAAAGCCCCCTCCCCAGTCCCTCTGACCTCGTTGAGCGAGGATCATCCTCTGGCCGTCGGCTGAGATCTCGATATCGGCCACCGGGATGTGAATTGCAGACCAATTAGAAGCCCCGGGAGTTTCTCCGGGAACCGCGAGGATCTCCATGTCAGTACTAGGGATAATCGCACCGGTTGCGTCGAGGTCGACGCGGCGGATCTTCCCCTCGTCACCAGCATAGCCGGTATTCCAAACGGCATAATAGACCTGCTTATTGTGGACCGCGATCCCCCAGAGACGGTCATTGACGGGAGGCATACCGGGGTCACCCGAATCGGGTGTGAGGGGATCGAAAGGCGTGCCAGATGGCGCCCCACCACCGGCAGGAATGCGATAAATCATACCATCCTCCATATTAGTGGCGAAGAACTGATCAAAGTCGGAATCGTAGGCGATATTGCCAACGCCAGGGCCTGAGATGAATCCATCCCCCAGATCTACGGCCTGCTGAGGAAGCACCGAAAACACAGAGGGCGCTCCGGTGTTCCGATCGATCTTGTAAATAGTCCCAGCGGCCGAAAGGTCGGTGGCACCGCCACCGAGAACGCCATATTGACGATAGAACTCGTAAGATGGATCCTGATTAGGATAGAGCCCCCCCGCAGCCACATATATATCACCGTCAGAATCAATCTCGGTCCCAAAGAGCATTCCTAGGTTTTCGGCTGTCCATGATGGCTCGTGATGACACTCGAGGCTCGGTGTTCCGTTACTGGTCACCGCTGTCCACAGAGGTGCAGAAAAGCCACGCATTCCGTAATTGAGCGGGTCGGGATTGCGGATATCCATCAAGCCTAAGGAGTAGGCCACGTTCGCAGGGAGCGGGTTGCCAAAAGCATCTTTCTTAGGGCCAATACATGTAACGATCGCGATCCCGGGTTGCATCTGGGGAGTCCCCCAGGGTGGAGCGCCGGAAGCAGCTGTGACCAGAAAGAGTAATGCTGTGGCCATGGTCGCGATGATTTTCGGACAAATCGACGCTGCAGACTGTGAGGCGTTCTTCATGAATTGATTGGGTTTGTGGAGAGGACGAATAACTTTCCCCATAGAGCAGGGTTACTGACTCCTCGTCCCATGAAAAGCCGATTCTTGATGCGGGAGAGCCCTGCAAGGCGCTCATTTTCTCCCCTTTTCATAAATATAGAGGAATTCCCAATGCGCGGCGCCTAGTGAAAAATCAAACCTGCGCCCGTCATGGAGCCATGAAAGACGCCTCTCGCCCCGCCGGCCTCTCGAAAGACAAAGCCCGGGCACCCACATCCCAGCAATCTGATCGTCAACTCTCCGGGACGGCTCGCTTCTTTTTGATGAAACGACGAACGATAAACGTCATGAGAACCAGCACGAGAACCACTGCTACGACGGGCACAATCACTGCCAGAACCGAACATGCCACTGCACCTCCAGCCTCCGCAGTACTTACCACCGGGTTCGCCACTCCTCCAGTGGTAGTGGTAGAAGCAGCCCGGGTCAGTGCGGAGCCGATCTGAATTGTTCCCGCCATTCCTCCGCCACCGATTACCGCGAGCATCCACTGGAAAGCAGGATTGACGTCTTCGATCTGACCGAGACTGGCCGCGGACACAATCACACCCGCAATAACTGCTGCAGGAGTTGTCACACTGTCGAGCAGGTTGTCGACCCAGGGGATGTAGTAGGCGCCGATCTCAAGAAGCGTAGCCGCTGCAAACGCGATCAGGACCCATGTTTCGGATATCCAGACCCAGGACTCTCCCAATTCAATCAGCCCTGCCCGGGACGCAATACTCATCGCAAGGAGGGGCACAAACACCCTAAACCCACAAGCCGCGGACAATGCCAAGCCGAGACTCAGGGCTGTGATGAGATTCCAAAAATCCATAGTGAAGTAGTTTGTTTAATTAAGATGACCGTTCCGGATGGAAGCTCCTGACCACTTTCCCTTGGAGGGAGAGCAACCCCGGTTTTTCGCCGAGAACCAGCTCCTGCAAGATGAAACTGGTGACATCTTAGCACATCAAATCCCCTATCTCAAAGTTTCTACCGTTACAAAACCCGCTCTTTTTTGGAATCGCCTTGCGAACCCGCCACACTATGGATTCCTCGCTGGCAGCATTGCCGCGAAATCATCCGTTGGCCTGACCGGGCTTGCTATTGCCGAAGAGAGAGCTCACCCCGGTTACCTTCGTGATCACGAGTTGCCCATTTTTCTCTCCACTATTCCCAGTCAGCTGGATCGGGGTCCCTACGTGATAGGCTAGGTTGAAGCGATGGAAATCGCCGAAGCCAACCTCGATTCGAACCGGAGCCTTCCCCTTTATATCAATGTAGAAGACCTTGGCCTCATCCAGATTATCCGACATGCGAAAACGCCCCTGTGCTGTAATCGTTCCCTGACCCCGCTTCACCCAGCTCTCAAAGGGGCGCTCGCGAAATTCTTCGAAGGGGCTTCCATCAAGACCAGGCAACGGAGAAGATGCCCGTGAGTAGGATTCTGCATCCACCCCGAACTTCTGCATCAGGGCCAGGTGAAGCCGCCCAAGCTC
>DIHT01000031.1:25180-26042 GCA_002420305.1 Akkermansiaceae bacterium UBA5689
GGGATACGCTGAGCGGTATGATTATCACTGTGCCCCATTCCAGATCCAAAAAGCACCACACACCGATCAAGCAAACTGCCTTCGCCATCCCGGTAACTTTTCAATCGAGTGAGCAGGGAATCAAATTTTTCCATGTGCCAGAGACTGATCTTAAGAAGAGCATCGATATTTGACCGACTAAAGTTTCGGAAGAAGTGGGACAGGTAGTGGTGTTGTCGATTGATCCCGAGGAAATCAAAGATGAGACGACTATTACTGTTTCCCAGCATGTAGCTGATGCAACGTGTGGAATCCGTCCACAAAGCCATTACAATCACATCCAGCATCGACTCTACCTGGTCGTCGAGGGAGAAGGGAGTGTCCGGACGCTGAAGACTGGAAAAGTCTACAACTCCTTTCGAGGCAGAGGACATCTTCTGAAGGCGTTGCTCGGTCTCCCTGAGGACCGTGAAATACTCCTCAAGGGTTTCGCTATCCTCTTTACCTGCCTTCCGCTCCAAAGATTTTGCATCATCACGGACCCGGTCGAGGAGACTCCCCATCTCCTCCCGACGGTTGGGATCCAGAGAGGGGTTGCGAAAGAGGCGATCAAAGACAAGTTGCGGATCACTCTCCCGAGGGAGCGGCTTTCCTTTCTGGTCGTAGGATATATAGCTGCAGCCCACTTGGTTTACAAAGATTCCCTCGGTGGTGAGCTCCAGCGAGCGATGCGTCGTTTCATTTCCGATCTTGTCCGCAATAATCTGGTCCAAGGAAGCAGACTTACGGTTGTTGTGATGGCCGGAAAGGAAGCGACGAGTCGAGTTACTGTGAGAGGAGAACCCGAAGTCCCCCATATTGTCCAAAATCAGGAGGTCATCCC
>DIHT01000031.1:26467-28067 GCA_002420305.1 Akkermansiaceae bacterium UBA5689
GTGACGAAACGGACAGGGGAAGCACTTCCTTCCTCTCCACGAATTCCCGGCGCCCCATGAGCCTTCATGATATTCAGAAAGGGCAAGGGAACTAGAGCTCCTGCCGCCCCCCTCAGGAACGTTCGCCTCCCAATCTTCCAACTGTTACTCATTCCTTTTCTTGCTTCTCGATGATGGTCTCCCGGAAGGAGGAACTCATTACGATTTCAGTGAAGAGATCTTTCCACGTTCCGTTGCGCTCAACAATCTTTTCTGTGATCTGATCGACGGTGGGGCGGTCACTCCATGTTATTTTTCTGCAGAGCGCGTAGGAAAGCGTGCGCTCCACCGCGTTACGAACGATTCGGCCACGCTGGGAGTTCATGAAGATCGATTTCAGGCCGGCATAATCTGCGAAGGTCTCTCCGCTGGGTAATTTTCCGGAGGTGTCGATCGGGCTACCCAATGAGCCCCCCTTCTTACCATCCCGCTTGATGAAACGCCCATTAGTATCGTAGCCATCAAGGGAAAACCCGATAGGATCAATTTTTTCATGACAACGAGCGCAACTCACATCACTACGATGCCGCTCAAATCGCTCGCGGAAGGTGAGCTTTTCGCCACGTGGGGCGGGTTTGACCGGAGGGATGTCTGCGGGAGGCTCTCCCAGCCGTTCCCCAAGGACCCTGCGAAGAAGCCATGTCCCACGCTGGATCGGGCCCCGGTTCATCGTAAGAATTCCGGGCATGGTAAGGATACCACCTCTCCAGCTGGCCTTTTCCAGAGTGAACCGCTCAAAGGGCGTAGTCTGCCGCTCGATACCCTTGGGAGTCGGATGAAGCTTCATCCGACTACGATCGTCTCCGTAAAAGCCTGAGACCCCGGTGTTAATGAAGGTGGTTTTTGAATCAATGAGCTCCATTACTGGACGATTCTCGGTGAAGAGATAATTGAGAAACAGAACGGGCTGCGTCCGGAGAGAATGGTGCGCAATGGGATTGGTGATCAGGGCATCGAGATTCGCAATCCCCAACCACTGCACCCCAAAACTTTCGGAAAGACTACGCGCCGAAGGAGACTCCAGCATTCTCTCGACCTGTACACGGATAACTTCTGGGCTCAAAAGCGAGCCCTTCTTCGCCAGCGCCATGAGCTCGTCGTCCGGACGGTCTTCCCAGAGGAAGTAGGAGAGCCGCTCCGCCAGCTCGTAGCTATCGACGGCTTGCCGGCTGCCACTTTTTACCGGCATTAGCAGCCCTCGGTAGAGAAACTCGGGAGATAGCAGGACCGCTTTAAGCTCAAACTTAAGGATAGCCACGAGGTCCCGTCCAGAATGTCCCCTGATAGCTTCGAGCGCTTCCTGAAGACGCGAATCGGGCACATGGCGGCGAAAAGCACGGGGAAGGAAATAGCGCACCAGAGCTTCTGCCTGTTTTTCGGAAAAGTCCTCCAGATCCCATTCATCCGGAAGTTCTCCTCCAATCAAATCCTTGAGCCCTGCGCGCTGTTTAGGCGCAAACAGTTTCTCGAGAGCGGCCTCGGTGAGAAACGCATATTGCTCCCACAGAGCGGACGAAAGCGGGGCTCCATGGGTATCGTTAACGAATCCGCTGTCACCTGG
>DIHT01000031.1:28444-32934 GCA_002420305.1 Akkermansiaceae bacterium UBA5689
GCCTCGGCAACCACAACCTCAAGATCAAAACCGAACAACGACCTCAAGGTGTTACGATACTCCGGACCCGACAGCCGCCTGGGCTTGAATACCCCGGGACGAAGTTCCACCGGCGCGGCAAGCCTGAACTCATACCACTCAGTGATTTTCTCTTTGTCTTCCGGCGTCAGCTGGGGGTGGTCCTCCGGCGGCATCTCACCAGCCTCCACGACTTCCACTACTGTTTCCCAAAGCTCGAACTGAGCATCGGCATCGGCATCGGTCCTGATCTTCCCGAAATCAACACTGCCTTTTACCTTTTCTCCTCCGTGGCATTTCAGACACGAGCCTTCAAGAATCGGGAGAATATCCTCTTCGAATGCCACCTCGGCACTTATCTGCGACCTGCCGGCGACGAATAGGATCACTGTGACAAACACGAGGGAGGAGCCCACTCGTGCAGCCAGTTCCCTGAGGATAAGACTCAAGACAGCCAGCCCTCCCGAGACCTTTCCGGAACGCACATCCTGCTCCAAAGCTGTTATTTCACCTTGAGCAATTTACCGATCACTTCCTCGACCTTGGCTTTGCCATAATTGTGACCCTCAACTGCGACCACCAGTTTGCCTTCCTTGTCTCTCGCCACGATGCCGTGGCTCGCTAGCTTTGCGCTCTTGATATCTTCCTTGCTGTTTCCTTCTCCAACCTTGCAGGCGGAAATCTCAACGTTCTTGCCATGCTGTTTGCTCTGGTCATTCACGATGACCGTAATTTTATCACAAAGCACTCATCCGTCGAAGTAGTAGTAGATCAGGGAAGGTTTTTTCTCCTCGGCCAGAGCCGGAGCTATAAAGCCCAGCGGCAGAAGAAAAACGAGCAGCGTTACTCTGAATAAATTCATGAAGGGCATTGTAGCGAGCGCAGCGAAATGAGCTAGTCCTCTTTTCATAGGGCATAACCCGCAACGTGGCGGCTTCAACAGAGTTTCTTCAGCTGATTCAGAGAGGACTCCTCAGCCTACCCTTCCCTCAATCTGGCAGGCAATTTCCCGCTCAAGCATGGAGGCCAAATCCCCATAACCCCCTCGCAGTAGCCGCTCCGAGCATGACGTTGCCTGCCACACAGCCTCGTGTAACCATCACTCGTGCTCCCCGAGATCAACAGTTACCTGCACCAGATCAGAACGACACCTCTCGTTGAGGTATCTCTCGGTGGCAACAAACCCGGCATCTGGTGCAAACTGGAGTATCTCAACCCCAGTGGTTCTACGAAGGATCGAATTGCCCGTCATATTCTCGAGAAGGCATGGCGAAGAGGTCATATCCGCTCAGGCGACACCGTGGCAGAGGCCTCAAGTGGATCAACTAGTATTGCATTCGCCCTCGCCTGCAGCCAGATGGGACTTCAGTTCGTCGCCTTTATTCCCGATAGTGCCACCTCTGAACGTGAACTGATCATCAAGGCCTACGGTGGCGAGGTGAAGAGAATTAGCGGAGGGATGCCGGAAGTGCTCCGTATTGCACGAGAGACAAGCGAAGATAGGGGTTGGTTTCTTGGACGGCAGTTCTCCAATGCAGACAATACCGAGGCTCACCGCCTCAATACCGGCCCTGAAATTCTCGAGCAGATTCCCGGAGGAACCGTTGACGCGATTGTATCAGGGGTGGGCACGGGCGGTACCCTTCGTGGTCTCTACGAGGCATTTTTGAGTGCGGGATGCGCCATCACAGCCCACGCAGCAATCCCGCGGGACGTTGCTCTGTTCGGATCAAATGTTGAATGCTGTAGCCTCCGGTTCAGTAGTGACGTGCCCGGGGTTGCCGATGGGCTAAGCGAGATTTATGAGGAATGGCAATGTGATGATTTGCGGGAATGGGAAATATCCGGTCAGGACTGCCTCGACCTGACCCGACAACTCTGGGCACTCGGTTTTCCGGTCGGTCCGAGCTCTGGATTAAATTTTGCAGCGGCTCTCAAAGTCCTCGATCACCTCGGACCCGACGCCGTTGTGGCTACCGTCTTCCCAGACCGGATGGAGCGTTATTTCTCTCACAAGGTCTTCGAGGAGATTCGTAGCCACTCCTGATCACTCGGAAGCTCCGCTTGTAACCAGAGGAGAAGCAAAGTAGGGTTCCCAGCAGTCCAATGCGTATCGCAGACCGTTACATCGGCTGGCAGGTTCTCTATGGCACGATCTTCGGGGTCTCCCTGCTCACCGTGGTCCTCGTGCTTGGACAGCTTTTTCGGAAAATTCGACCCCTCCTCGTGGAGCAGGCCGCTCCTCTTGAACTCATGGGGCAGTTTATTCTTCTGATCATCCCGTTTACCCTGATGTTCACCCTCCCTTGGGGTTTCCTGGCCTCGACTCTTCTCAGCTTTGGACGTCTCTCCAGTCACAACGAACTCCTTAGCCTCAGAATGGCGGGCCTTAGCCTGACTCGGCTCTCTTTGCCCGTCCTTCTCGTCGCAGCCTGCCTCTCCGGACTGTGCTGGTGGCTCACCGGAACGGCTGCTCCGCGAGCAAAGGATGCCTCCCGCAATCTCCTCTACGAAGCCGTCCGAAAAGATCCTCGTAACTTAATTAAACCACGAGTCGTTATTTCGCGATTCCCAAGCCAGAGAGTCTATGCCGAAGCCGAGGACGAAACCGGACTCCTCCGAGGGCTTCACATCTATAAATTCTCAGGGCAGGGACGGGACGCAAATCTGGAAGCCTACATGTTTGCTGAGGAAGTGGATCTTTATGTCAATGAAGAGGAGAAGCAACTACGGCTCAAGCTCTCTAACCCCTTTATAGAGATCTCGATGAACAAGGATACGGTTTCACCAATCCCCATCAGAGCGACGGAAATGGAACCTGTCCTGATTGACTTTTCCGCCACCAACAAAAAGAGGAATAAACCATCGGACATCACCAACGACGACGCTCCAATTCGCATCTTGCAATCTCAGGAGCGTGAGGAGCTCTCCCGCAGGGAACTCTCAGGAGAGATCCCTCCCCAATCGGCGGGCCTTCCCGCTGGAACAACTTTCCCGTCGGGTCTAGAAGAGAGTCAGGAATTACCTCCCGAAACTCTTACTCTGAGAAGGGCCGAGGAACTTGAAAGTATAATTGCCCGGGAAAAGCGATTTCAAGATGAGCTTAATATCGAAATTCATAAACGTCGATCAATCTCGATGGCTTGCCTTTCATTTGCCATGATTGGCATTCCCCTTGGAATTTCTGCCCGCCGCCGCGAAACATCCAATGGCCTCCTGATCAGCCTCTTTGTGGCTGCGTCCTACTTTGGTCTTTTGATTTTCGCCCAGCAGATTGAAGACGCACCTTTGCCTTTAGTTCTCACCATTCTCTGGCTTCCCAATGCCCTCTGCTTCATTGTTGGGATATGGCTCTTCCGACGTGCCAGCTTCCGCTGATTCTTACTTAACGAAATGCCAATGCCTAAGCTTTCCCTGCAGAATCTCCTCCGGCGTGCCCGCTACACGCGGAAGAGAAACAGCGAGGAGAGCAGGCGGCTTGACCCCCTGCCGATTCGAGGGCCTTTACGACGATACAACTCAGAGAAATTTACGCAGGACTTTCGCGCTGCGATCAATGTAGCCCTTCTCGCCCTGCCACAGGGTATGGCCTATGCAGCGATTGCGGAACTTCCTATCGCCTACGGGATCGCATGCTCTGCCGTTGCTGCGATTGTAGCGCCATTTTTCTCCGGGTCACGGCACACCATTCTAGGTCCAACGAATGCGACCGCCTTCATGATTTTCTCCTTCTTTCTCATTCCGGGAATGACTTCCTCGAAAGGAGAGATGATCGCGTTGATGCCCCTTCTCTGCCTCATGGTCGGTGCATTCTGCATCGTAGGCGCAATCCTGAGAGTCGCAGACCTTCTCCAATTTGTTAGCAGGAGCGTTCTAGTCGGATATATCGCAGGAGCTGCCACGCTGATCATTGCCAACCAGTTCAAGCATATTCTCGGGATCACCGAACTGATGGAGGGCGGAGGCACCACGTTTGTCACTATTCTACTGAAACTACTGAGTAACCTTTCCTCACTCCAGTGGCAGCCTCTTATACTCGGAGCAAGTACTCTCCTTTGTTATCTGGTGCTTCAATCCCGCTTCAGACGCATCCCGGTTTTCGCTGTAACTCTCGTTCTGTTTTCATTTCTTGCCTGGATTCTTGGAGAGAAGACAAACCTTGGCTTCGCAGAGGTGTCAAAATTCGAAGCCTTTTCCTTTCAGGACCTCGCCCCGGAGTTTGCCATTTTTGCCCAGCCTGGACTTCTCGATAAGGTCGCCCAGCTCTCCACCATTGCATTCGCCATTGCCTTCCTCGCGTCCTTGGAAAACACCGTGATGTCAAAATCACTGGCTTCCCGCACCGGGGACCGCCCTGATGTGAATCAGGATATGTTGTCCGTGGGCGCAGCAAACATCGCAGCCGGTATCTTTGCCGGCATGCCGGCATCGGGCTCCCTCACCCGCTCTGCTCTCAACTACGAATCAGGAGC
>DIHT01000111.1:0-2078 GCA_002420305.1 Akkermansiaceae bacterium UBA5689
GATTTTCAGCTCGACGCGGTAGGATTCCGGAGCCGCGCAGCGGAGAAGGATGGTGTAGGTGCCGGCTTCCGGGAGTTCCGGGCGCCATCCCACCCACTGTAGCCGCTCCCGCTGGGTCTCTACGACGGTTTCTCCATCCACCTCGACGCGGCGCACGTTGTTCTGTCCCTGGTAGTCTTCAGCCTCGATCTCAACCGTGGGCATGGGGGGCAGATCCTTGAGGGCGCTTTTGTAGTGGGCATCCTTTTGGCGGAGTTCCCGTTTGAGTAGATCTTCCCGAGCCTCGGAAAGAGCCTTCCAGCGGTCCCGACGCAGAGAGCCTACCAGCCCTTCGTTTGTTTCATACGCACGAATTTTCTTCTGGGATGCCTCTGGTCGTGTCAGCCGATAACGACCGTCTCTCCAGTTGCTGCTATTCTTCTTGAGGATTCGCGTGCTTCCGAAAATGCCGGCCAGAGCATAGTAGTCGCGGGTCGGAACAGGATCGAAGAAGTGGTCGTGACAGCGTGCGCAGGCAAAGTTGAGACCAAGAAAAGCCTGAGTGGTTGTTGAGATCTGCTCATCAATGATGTCCATCCGCAGGGTATTGGGATCGGCGCAGTCCGCGAACCATGGGCCGATGGAGAGAAAGCCTGGAGCAGCCAGAAGATCGAGCTGGTCCTCGTGCGCCTCTCCGGAGCCTGCTCCTGCTAGAATGTCGCCCGCAATCTGTTCGACGACAAACTGGTCGAACGGCTTGTTTGTGTTCAGAGCTCGCACTACATAGTCCCGGTAGGGCTCTGCCATATCGATTCGGTCTACGGCGGCCACCTTGGTTTTTCCTTGGATGTAGCGGCTGACGTCGAGCCAGTGACGGCCCCAGCGTTCCCCGTAGTGGGGGGAGGTCAGTAGCCTTTCGACCAGGGCGAGGTAGGCCTGATCGGGGCCTTTCTCGGTCACCGCAGCTTCAAAGTTCTCGAGCTCCTCAAGGGTGGGGGGCAGGCCTGTGAGGTCGAGGGAAAGACGGCGAAGGAGGGTGGCGGGGTTCGCCTGTGGGCTGGGACTCAGGCCGGCATCCACCAAGGACGCGAGGATAAAGGGATCGACCTTGTTGATGCTCCAATTATCTGGAAGGTTTGCCGGAGGAGTGGGCTCCCGCAGCGGCTGGAATGCCCAATGACCTTCCTTTTCTCCCATCATCATGCCCGCTGACGCTGTCAGCAGGAACAGGATTATGATTGGAATCGGCAAGTTCATCATCGGTCGACGGGCTATTATACGGGCAACGACACCGGCATTCTACAACCTCTGGCCGCACTTGTCTTCAATGGATCATTTTCCTGCAAATATCTGGAAAAGCCTCCCAAAGCGCTGAAAACCAATGCGCTCGAGAGATAATAGTGTTCCGATGGAGTCGAAACGGACTCCGGGAAACGCAGAAATTGTCATCAACGCCGCATTTTTTGAATACTCCGAGGGGAAGTCGCGCCTAACGATTGTGAGTAGTGATCGCGTCGTTGTTGCCAGCAGCGCGGTGTTCCAGTATACTCCGTGGCCCCCGAAAGTTCACCCGCCCTTACTATGTCGCATACAATGCTTCCTCAGATTGCTCCTTGCTTCGTAAGCCACAACATGGCGCTCGGAGGAGCCCAGACTGCAGTTCTAAGATATATAGAGACGTTGCCTGACTGGGTCAGGGAGCGTACCACTCTTTACTGCCAGTCCAATGATACTCCCCTCCTTGATAAAGCCATGGAGAATGGTTTTAGCTGTGGGGAAGTCACGCGGGTTGCTCCCAACGATCCGAGTTCATGGTTTTTGAGCTATGGGAAATTGGACGGTCTGCCTGAACGACCGACATCTCTGGTGCTTCACTCTTGGGACGACGCCGGATGGCGGTATTTCAGTAAGGCCTATGAAGGGCAGACAGGAATGACGGTAGCTGGTGTTTCCCAGAAGGTGATGGACCGGTATGCCAACTGGATTCGCGAGAACGGCCATGTGAATGGAGGAGTTCTTCCTCCGCCGGTGACGGAATTCTGTATGGCCAAAGGGCAAAACGATCCACAGGGGCGAGTTGTGGTTGGATGGATGGGGCG
>DIHT01000111.1:2453-3661 GCA_002420305.1 Akkermansiaceae bacterium UBA5689
CGGTTTATAGTCCGGGCCTGGACTGGAGCAGAAACTGCCGGTCTGGACTACACCCAGAGAGTTCAGGGAGAGGCGATGGAAGCGGTGATGAAGTTGGCGCGGAAACTGGGGGTTGAGGACCGGTTGGATATCCGGCCTCTCGATTTCAACGCGCTAAGTTACCGGCACCGCTTGGAAGGGTGCCATGTCTTATTAGGTAACAGTCGGAAAGAAGGATTCCTGCTCACTGCGGCAGAGGCTCTCAGCTGTGGAATTCCGGTTGTGGTAACCAAGACGTGTGGAATCGCAGATTTCATCAAAGGCGGCTACAATGGATATCTCATTGATTGGAATGATAATCCGAAGCGACTGGCCAAGATCGCGCACCGGGCGATTCTCAAGGCTGCCAAGCTCGATCCGGTCAAGTGCCTCGCATCAGTGGACCAGCTTTCTCTGGGTTCTAATTATGCCAGTGCTTACCGTCCTGTGCTGGCAAACCTGACTCATACGGGCCTGCAGCATGAGAATGCGCGCGTGACGGTTGGAGTTCGTATTCATGAGGGCGTTGATGCGTCTTACCTCGATGATGCGATCAACAGTATCGCGGCTCAGACCTACAGGAATTTCAGGACCGTTCTCCTGGTGGACGGCTCGTGGTCCTTCGGGGAGAAGCTGGCTGAGCGTTACGACTTGCCTCTGATTTGTACTGGGCTCAAGCCGGATATCGAGCACTGCAGCTGGTTGCACCGACAGGCCTTGGCCCAGTGCGAAACGGAGTTCTACAAACCACTGGATTATGACGATCAAATCATGCCCACGTATCTCGAAAGGGCGGTTCAGTCTCTGGATGAGAAGGGGGTGGACGTTTACGGTTGTCTGCTAAACACCTTGCAGGATGGAGAGATTACCCCGCGGCTTCACTGGCCTAATAAATCTCTTGATACGATGTTCACTGGTAACTCGGATGACAACATGCTCCCACACTCATCGGTAACGATGCGAACAAGAGTTGCTCTCAAAGCAGGAAATTATCAGGAGAGAGCTGTTGGGCTGGGGGCGGATGATTACCACCTCTGGTATCGGATTTTCAAGGTGGGCGGAGAGTTTTTCCGGGACGACGAAGTGCGTAATGTGGTCTACCGGGTTCACGATAGAAATTCACTTGTCATTCGTAGGGAGCGCTTTGGGCACTCCAATAAGAGGAAGCAGCTCCTCGCTGGCGCAGCGGC
>DIHT01000092.1:0-12015 GCA_002420305.1 Akkermansiaceae bacterium UBA5689
AGGCGAAAGATTGTGCCACCCTGCGTCCCAGTCGGGATTTTGATTGAAGCCGCACCCTCCAGAGTGGGGACGTCCAACTCCCCACCAAGAGCTGCAGTTCCAAACGAGACAGGAACTTCACAGAAAAGATCCTCTCCACGGCGCTCAAAAACGTCATGACGTTTCAGGTGGAGTACGATGTGCAGATCCCCTGAGGGTCCCCCGCGCACACCAGCATCACCGTTGCCACTTGAGCGGAGACGGGTCCCATGATCGACCCCGGCAGGAATTTCAATCTGAGTCCGGTCTACTTTTTCAACCCTTCCCTGCCCCATGCATTCCGGACAAGGGTCCGAAATTACCTGGCCTGACCCATCGCAGTCCGGGCAAACCACTTGCTTCCTGAAGATTCCACCAAACCCCTCCATTCTCTGCTCCACAACTCCGAGCCCCTGACAAGTGGCGCAGGTCTGAGCTCCCCCCGACCCCTTCGACCCCGATCCTATGCAGGATTCACAACTGACGAACTTTTCAAGTTCGAGCGCTTTGGAAACCCCCCGGGCACTTTCCTCCAGAGTAATTTCAAGATTGTAGCGCAAATCGCTACCACGCTTCCGCCCGTCCCTTGCTTGACCTCGACCGCCACCAAAAAAATCACCGAATGCCCCATCGAAGACCTGAGAGAAAATATCCATGGGATCATTAAATCCACCCCCTCGGAAACCACCCCCACCGGCTCCGCCCGCCTTGAAAGCTGCGTGTCCGTATCGATCATACGCCGCCTTCTTATCATCATCGCTAAGAACCTCGTAAGCCTCACCAAGTTCCTTAAACCTGTCTTCCGCCTCGGGATCATCCGGATTCTGGTCCGGATGAAATTTCATCGCGAGCTTTCGATAGGACTTCTTAATTTCCCCAGCCCCGGCGTCCTTCGACACCCCAAGCACCTCGTAGTAATCTCGTGTGGATCCCATCTATGATTCCTCCTCCATCTCTTCCGAAGGTTCTTCCGATTGTGGCGTCCGGGAAACAACCACATTAGCAGGACGTAGCAACCGGTCCCCCATCTGAAACCCTCGCCTGATCACCCTCAGGACGCTACCTTCAGGAGAGGCCTCGCAATCTTCCTGCGATACCGCCTCGTGAACTGCGGGATCAAACATTTGCCCTTCTGCTGCAACCTCTTCGACTCCCTGACCAGACAGAAAGTCATCCAGCTGCTTCTTCACCATCTCCATTCCCCGAAAGATCATCGACTCCGCGTCAGCAGAGGCGGCATCCAGCCCCATATGAAAATTGTCAAGGACAGGGAGGAGCTCCTCCAGGAGAGATTGGTTGGCATAGCGACGGGCTTCTCCCTTCTCTCTTTCCATGCGCTTCCGGAAGTTCTCGAGATCCGCTGCCGAGCGGATTGCCCTTTCGCGCCATTCGGCGACCTGCTCCTCAAGTGACGGCTCCTTATTTTCCTCCTCCTCGACCACCGAGTCATCGGTCACCTCACCTTCCTCGGGAGAAGGATGTTCTACGTCCTGAAAATCCCCCGAAGCATCCTCGGGAAGAGGCTTTTCACTCTCTGCCTCGCTGGAAGAGTCTTGTTGCATGGGGAGACCAATACCCGCCACTCATCAGCGGTCAACCCTGAGCATCCGCGATCCGCAGGTTCATCGCCTTCTTCTAACCGCCCTCAGCCTTCTTTTCCAAGGCATCCAGAACAGCTTCAAATTTCTGCGTATTTTCTTCCCGGGCCTCACACAGCTTCCTGTGGGCCTCCAGCAGGTGCGCAGCATCCAGACCCTCGGGATCTCGCTCCTGGAGGGGCGACAGCGTTTTCCGAACATCGTGGACATGGCCCTGCCATGCACTGTTGTCAGGGTCGATCTCGAGTAATTTTTCGAGGCCAAGGTCCTCCAGCGACTGCCGATTACGATCACAAACGCCATTCAGATGCATTCTCCCCCCTCCAATTCTCGACAGGCGCATCGCAAGGCCTGCCAGTGTTCCCATGAATGTCGAGTCCATCGCGGGACAATCCAGCAGATCGATCACGAAGCTCGTCTCCCCGCCTTCCATCCTGCTCTCCACAAAACCCTTTAAGGCCGGGCTCGTTGAAAAGGACCCCTTTCCATTCAAACGAATCCAAACAAAACCATCGGTGGCTCCGACATCAAGAGAGTCGTCTTTTATCAATTCGTGAGGGGCGGAAGTTAGGGGTGCAGGATACGACAAACAGGGTCTTGCGTCAATCACACAGGGTCATCACTCCCACAAATAGGATTGCTTGGTCTCAACGAGCCGTTCCCCGCGATAGTAGCTCAGATGCCAGGAAAGAACACGTCCCCCCTCAAGATAGACTGGCCCCGTGACTTGGAATTCAGCCGCACCCCGTAACCCCGGAACAGCCTTGATTACAATTTCACGGGCGGCACTACCCGTGGCCGCCTGCCGATATTGAAACACAATCCTGACTGGCTCATCCGCTTTCTCAGCAGGTCCATTCCACTGAACGCTATAATAATACCCGAGACGATCACGTTTCTCCGCTGCTGTTACCGCCCCGTGGAAACGCCGCAATTGTTCCGCTCTCGGCGTATTCATTTCACGCTCCAGAGTCAACGAACGCAGATGATATTGCCTGAACCCAAGAGTATTCTCGATAGATGAGCATGAGATTACCCCAAGAAAAGCAGCAAGAGCGAGCCAGCGCACACCCTAAGGGCAACATGGTCTGGGGCCCTCATCAAGGACACGTTTACGAACAATTCCCAATAATCGGATTCACCTGAACGTCTTTGGCGTCATAGTGACTCCGTGACCTCAAAGATTAAGGAGAGACTCAACACCTTCATCAAGGCTCAGGGCCTGAGGCAGACCCCTCAACGCGATGCCATCGTGGATGTTATTTTTTCCACCGATGAACACTTCACGCCGGATGAACTGTGGGAAAAGCTCCGGGGGACCGACGCCCGTACATCGCGGGCGACTCTCTACCGGACTATCGGCCTGCTCGTGGAGGCAGGACTGCTTCAGGAAATCGACCTCGGCGACGGACAGACCACCTACGACCCGAACTTTCTGGACAAGCCTGCGCACAATCACCTCGTCTGTGTGGACTGCGGTAAAGTAGTCGAATTCGAGGATGATCATCTGGAGGTCCTCAATGACTGTGTCACCCGGCGACTGGGGTTCAGTCCCGTCAAACAATCACTCCGAATCGAAGCCTGCTGCGATCAGATTCGCTCGACGGGACAGTGCGCGAACCACATTGAGGCCCGCCTCCAAGGGAAACGCTTTCCGGGCAAGAAACGGTAACTTGGACTTTCCGATAAACTTAGGAATCGCGCCATAACTTCCCCTGCCATTGAGCTAGCGGGCTCTTGTAACCAACGCCTCGGGCTACGCCATGCCCTGCTACTTCGATGCTTTGACCTCTTCACGACCTCCTGTTACTGATCCGCCTCACATGAATTCAGTATACGGGGCACCCTCTTACGGACTGACATCGGACTCCGTGACCCTTTCAGTCACCCGAACGGGAGGCATGCTTGGGCCTGTGACCTTCACCTGCGGAGAGAACCTCTTCAGGCCCTACGCTCTGGCACCTTGGCAACCGGACGAGCTCGAAGGCGGCATGCCCAATCTCCTGAAATACCTGCGTGGGGACTTTTTCTGCCTTCCATTTGGTCCACAGGACAAGGGAGCTCCCCACGGAGATACCGCCAACGCAGACTGGCACCTTGTCCAACATGAGGAAAACCTCCTTCACCTCGCAATCGAGCCTGACGACGTTGGAGGAAAGGTTGAAAAGATACTTCGCCTCCGGCCAGGGCATGCCGTGATCTACTCGGAGCACCTCATCTCAGGGCTGGAAGGGAATTTCAGCTACGGCAACCACCCCATCCTTGATTTTTCCAACCTCGATGAAGGCGAGGGCCGAATCACGACGTCGCCCTTCCGCTGGGGCTCGGTCAACCCTGGCCTTTTCTCTGATCCAGCAGCAGATGAATACCAGACACTTTTGCCCGGTGCTCACTTCAGCACTCTCAAGGAGGTAGCGCTGGCCGAAACACCTCCAGACTCCCCCCGCTCTTCCACAAGCTCCGAAACCACCGACCTGACCCGCTACCCCTCCAGAAAAGGTTTTGAGGACCTGGTCATGCTGGTGAACGAGGATCCCACCCCCGAGCAACCGTTTGCCTGGACCGCCGCGGTTCTGAATGATCACGTATGGCTTTCACTCAAGAACCCATCCGATTTCCCTGCTACATTGATGTGGATCTCCAATGGGGGGAGGCGCAGCTCTCCCTGGGAAGGTCGACATCTGGGTCGCATTGGTCTTGAAGAGGTATGCTCTTACTTCGCTGAGAATGTGACTACTTCGAGGCAGAACCTTCTGCACGAAGAGGGAGTTCCAACGACCCGGTCCTTTTCCGCTGACAAGAAGGTTTCCCTAAGAATCCTCCAAGCAGTCAGCCCCGTCCCTCCGGACTTCGGGGCAGTGGCTTCAATCCTGCCCAAGGGGCCTGAAATGGTAGCTCTTACCTCGGATACTGGCATTACCATCGAGGTTGCGGCGCAGTGGGAATTTGTAGTGAGCCCTTCCTGATGCTGGGCACTTCCTCGCCCTCTCCGGACTCGTCCACCGCCCATGCCACCCCAAAACTGACGGAACAGGTAAAAATATATCTCTCACATGGCTACGATCGCATTCCCCGATCGAAAAATCGTGCATCCTGCTCCGCACTCCCCTTCACTTTCACCCACACGCAGGGTAAGAAGCCCTGAAAACAAACGGATCCTTCCCTTTCGACACCATGAGTCATCCCCGCACAACCGACGATCTCACTACCGCTACCAGTAATATTCGCAGCCTCGTGGAAGGCCACCTTGAAGATACCGGCGGCCTGCTGCGCCTCTCGCCCAACTGGGTGCCCCGCTCGTTTCTCCAACCTGGACTAAGAATCAAGCTTCACCCCGATGATACCTACGCTTACGGGCTGAGCCGGGGAGGAATTGATGAACGCTGGTTTGCTTCAACGACTGAATGCGCCAATGAGGGCCGGGTTCACGACGAGGGGCTCTCCTATGTGATCGTTGGCAGAGAGCGTTTTACGCTACGCGAGGCGGTAGCCGAATGTGGAGCAGATCTGATTGGATCCAGCATTTGGGACAAATACAGCAAGTGGCCAGTCTACTCGAAATTCTTCGACAACATGGGCCCCATTCCTCACCACATGCACCAAAATGCGGAGCAGGCGGCGCTGGTAGGACAAGAGGGAAAGCCCGAAAGTTACTACTTTCCTCCCCAACACAACAACGTCGGCAACAACTTCCCTTATACCTTCATGGGATTTGAGCCGGGAACCACCCGGCAGCAGGTCTACGATTGCATTGCAAACTGGCATAAGGGTGACAACAAGATCCTCGAACTCTCCAAGGCCTATAAACTACAGCCGGGAACCGGCTGGCTTATTGATCCCTGTGTTCTTCATGCCCCGGGATCCCTCTGCACATATGAACCCCAGTGGGGATCGGACGTCTTCGGAATGTATCAGAACCTGGTCGAGGGCCGGGAGGTTCCTTGGTCTCTGCTGGTTAAGGATATGCCCGAAGATAAGCACGAGGACATCGACTTTATCATCGACCAGCTCGACTGGGAAAAGAATGTCGACCCGAACTTCAAGGACAATCACTACATGGAGCCCGTCACCTCTGAAGAGGGAGAGGGCTATCACGACAAATGGATTGTCTATGGCAAGATTGATGGCGAGCAACTGTTCACAGCGAAGGAGCTCACCGTTGAACCGGGGCAGCAATGCACCATACAGGATGGGGGCGCCTACGGACTGATTGTGGTTCAGGGAGAAGGGCGCGCGAACAAGCTACCTCTGAACTGTCCCAAGCTCCTTCGCTTCAATGAGCTTTCTCAGGACGAATTCTTTGCCACGGAAGCTGCGGCAAGAGGTGGGGTCACCTTTGTGAACACCTCAGAGACAGAACCCCTTGTCTGCCTCCGCTATTTTGGACCGGAGGCCCAGCCTGACGCACCCGCAATGGGAGCCCACAAAGCGAAATAGGCATCAACGCTCTGTCTCCGCTGGTCTGCTGACCATGAGCTCCAGCACGGAAATGACAGCCTCGGCCTCTACGCTCGAGCAATGCCGCCGCTCAAAGCGACGATGGCTCATTACCCAGTGGTCTTTTGTGGTCCTGCTCACAGCCTCTATCATGGTTGGACTGGGAGGCCCCATAGCCCGGCTCAAGCAGACCATCGTGATGGCAGACAACCAGTTCATCTCCGATTCATCCTACGAGCAGATGATCCAACGCACTCTTCTGGCAGGAAAGCTCGGCCTTGTCATCGGTATCGTGGCCTTTTTGGGATACCTTTTTGCCGCCATCATGCACCATCGGTCCAAGCTCAAACTGCAGCAGGCCTGCGACCAAAGCACTCCTCTCGACGGGCCCGAGCTCTCTGAGGAGAAGGAGGATGGAACCTAGGAGCTTCTGAGCAACTTTTCCCTTCCCCGCCCCGCCCCTGACCCTCTAGGTTCCTTCCCGCTGCAGCGTCAGCCATATCGCTCATACATCACTGCACTTGAAATCACACAATTCTTAATCATGCCCAGTAAACCTGCACTGCACAACGCCATGTGGCCTGGACTCGTCGGCAAGGGCGAGGACGAAGGCCAGGAACCACCCATCTCACTTGAGCGCATGCTCGAACTGACCGCTGCCGCCGAGGTAGATGGCCAGAAGTTTGATGGCATCGATTACTTTCTTTTTCTTCCTCACACTGACCCAGAAGCCAGCGACGACGAACTCAAGAGAATAGCCGACTTAATTCAGGGAAAGGGATTCGACATCGGCTCCCTTGTCGCGCCGGTCTGGCCGGGAACCATCGGTGATTCCGCGATGGGCTCGGACGAGCAGCAGGCCAAGTTCCTTGACGCCGTCAAAATGGCCTGTCGTGTCGCCAAGGTCTTCAACGATCATAGCGCGCGCAAATATGGAGTCATCCGTATCGACTCTGCCGAATTTGGCGTCGCCAAATTCCTCGAGAATCCCGGCAGCAATCTCAAGCGCATCGCGGAAACCTTCAAAGAGGCGGCCAAAATAGCTGCCGACCACGGCGAACGTCTCGCCGCCGAGGGTGAAGTATGCTGGGCTGGACTCCATTCGTGGAAAGCTGCTGTTGCCCTGATGGAGGAGGTCGGCATGCCGGAATCTCTGGGCTTCCAGGCCGACCTGGCCCACACCTACACATTTATGCTGGGCTATAATGCTCCTGATGACGGACTCCTACAGAAAGATCATACCGAAGAGCAATTCTGGGAGGCGTATAAGGAAGTCACCGACGCCCTCCGCCCATGGACCATCGACTTCCATGTGGCCCAGAACGACGGCGAGGTCCACGGAGCTGGCTCCCACGATAAGACAGGAAAGCACTGCCCGGCCGATGACCCCAATGGCAAGCTCGATATTACCAAGTGTGCAGGTTACTGGCTCGAAGGCGCTCAGGAACGGGGCATTCAGCATATTTGCTGGGACGGGTGCATGTTCCCGAACGAAACCCTTGAGAAGCCCGAAACCTGGAACGCGATCCTTAAAGCCATGATCGATGTGCGCGACGCCCACGGATGGGGATAGCCCTGGCACCGGAAATTCGAACTTTTACCACGATCCACACCATGAGCGAAAAAAAACCACTGAATATCGGCCTTGTCGGATACGGCTTCATGGGCCGAACCCATAGCAATGGCTATAAAAGGGTGAACGACTTCTTTCCCGACGTCGAATATCGTCCAGTCCTCAAGGCTATTTGCGCCCGAAACGAAGAACGGGCGAATGAGTTCGCCTCGCAATGGGGCTTTGAGTCTGTCGAGACGGATTGGCAGGCCCTGATCGCCCGTGACGACATTGACGCGATCGACATCTGCACTCCCAACGACACTCATGCCTCCATCGCCATTGCGGCCGCAGAAGCAGGCAAGATGGTCCTCTGCGAGAAACCCCTGGCCCGCACCACGGAGGAAAGCCTACCTATGGTTGAAGCCGTCGAGAAAGCCGGGGTTGCCAATACAGTCTGGTACAATTACCGGCGGGTCCCGGCGGTCACTCTTGCCAAGCAGATCATTGAATCCGGCAAACTTGGCAAGATATTCCACTACCGGGCAAACTTCCTCCAGGACTGGACAATTAGCGAAGAGCTCCCCCAGGGAGGAGAGGGCCTGTGGCGCCTCGATGCGGCTGCCGCTGGATCCGGCGTCACTGGTGATCTGCTTGCACACTGTATCGATACAGCGATCTGGTTAAATGGAAGCATCAGTGATGTCTCTGCAGTGACCGAAACCTTCATCAAGGAACGCGTTCACACCGCTACCGGGGAGAAACAGGCAGTCACCATTGACGACGCCTGCCTTTTCCACTGCCACTTTGCCAACGGATCTCTGGGACTCTTCGAGTCGACTCGATACGCTCGGGGCCACAAGGCACTCTACACTCTCGAGATTAACGGCGAAAACGCCTCCATTCGATGGGATCTCCACGACCTCAATCGTCTTGAGTATTTCGATCACTCTGACGAGAGCACGGTGCGTGGCTGGCGCAGTATCCATATAAGTGATGGGGATCACCCTTACTTGGACAAATGGTGGGTTCCCGGTCTATGTTTAGGCTATGAGCACACCTTCGTTCACCAGGTTGCCGATTTCCTGAGCTCACTCAGCAGCGGAGAGCCGTGTAACCCCACTTTCCGGGACGCCCTCGAAACCGCGAGAGTGTGCGATGCGGTCCTCGCCTCCGCAGCTGAGCGGAGCTGGAAGAACGTCTAGGGCCAGGCGTCACGAACCGGAAAAATTTCCAAGCCTTCCCTGCTCGAGTAGGGAAGGCTTTCTTATTTCTTGGAATCCTCCTCGATTACTCGGCAAAAAAATTTGGACTCCTCAGGCCAAAGGTGGCACACCATCCTGCGAGTAACACCCGCACACATATGCTCCAGCAAGGTATTCTTAATCCTCAAGTTTTAGACCTCATCGCCCGAATCCGGCATACCAACACCCTCGTGATCTGCGACTGGGCATTTCCTTACTGGAGTGAAATTGAAACTGTAGACCTAGCCCTCACACGGGGCATTCCCAATGTTCTCGATGTCCTCAATCTCCTTCAACCAAATTTCAAAGTTGGCCACATCTGGCAGGCCGAAGAATTCCTCGCAACAAATCCGAAGGAGACCATCGAGGCCTTCGATCAATGTTTTGCCTCTTTCTCCGAAGCCAAGGTCATCCGTGAGCCGCACCCGGAATTCAAGACCCGCGTGCCGGGAGCTGTTGGATTGATCCGCACGGGTGACCCTACCGCCTATGGCAATGTCATTATCGAATCCGTCTAGCAGAGATAATGCCGCAGAATGAATCAGCCTGGAAGTTCGATCGAATTAAGAGATTTATCTGAGGATTCCCTGCACCACTTCTCTCTCCAACCCTAAATTAAATTCATGAAAGCCATCGAATTCACCCAGCCTGAGGTCATTACGATGATCGACCTGCCAGAGCCACCAGCGCCCGGCCCGGGGGAAGCCCTCGTGCGCACGCACCGAATGGGGATTTGCGGAACCGATCTCTCAGGTTATCTCGGCAAGATGCCCTTCTTTTCTTACCCTCGGATTCCCGGGCATGAATTGGGATTGGAAGTCCTCGCGCTGGGCGAGGGCGTAAGCCATCTTCAGATTGGAGATAAGTGCTCTCTGGAACCCTACGTCAACGATCCTTCCTCAACTACAAGTAACAAGGGAAACAGCAACTGCTGTCCCGGAGTTCAAGTCCTTGGCGTCCACTCTGACGGGGGCCTGCGACCCCAGTGGATCTGCCCTGCCCGCAAGCTTCATCCAGGAAACAACCTTTCTTACGATCAGCTCGCGCTGGTGGAAACCTTGGCCATTGGATACCACTCTGTCGTCCGGGCCAATCCTCAAGCAGGAGAAACGGTTCTTGTGATTGGAGCTGGGCCAATCGGCTTGGCGGCCCTTGAATTCTTACGCCTCAAAGATCTCAATGTCATCGTCATGGACATGGTGGAGAGCCGCCTTGAATTCTGCCGAAATCATCTTGGCGTAGAGCACACCGTCCTCTTCAATCCAAATGGAGATCCCCTCTCTGAACTTCAAGACATCACCGGCGGAGAGCTTGCCGATATAGTCATCGATGCCACCGGAAGTGTCCGATCGATGTCCAGTTGCTTCGAATATGCGGCCTTCACCGGCCGGGTCATTTACGTAGGCATCACTACGGAGAACCTTTCATTTCCACACGCACCCGTGTTTCATCGCCGGGAGCTGACCCTCCTTGCAAGCCGGAATGCACTTCCGGAGGATTTCGGCAAGATCATCGAGCTCATTGCCGCAGGAGACATCAACACAGATATCTGGATTACCGACCGCCTTAGTTTCCAGGATGTTCCTGCCGATTTCGCCGCCTTCACCGATACTGGGCGAGGCACCGTCAAGGCCCTTATCGAGATCCCTTGAAAGCTGATAACGCGACAATCCCACACAATCTAATTACGCCTGGCCAAATTTGACTAACTGCCCGGACCCGGCTACAATGCGCTCGGAGAAACGTTATGTTCCTTAAGCTCCTCACGATCTTTATTCTCGTGCCCATCTTGGAGCTGTCACTCCTTCTTCGGATCGGGAGTAAGGTCGGATTCGAAGCCACGCTTGCCATCATTCTCCTGACCGCATTCATCGGCGCGATCCTAACCAGGACGCAAGGATCAAAGGCTCTCTCAAGCTTCCGAAACGCCCTCGCGGAAGGAAAGCTACCTCATCGCGAAGCCCTCGATGGCTTACTGATCCTGCTCGCTGGAGCCGTTCTTCTCACACCGGGTTTTCTCACCGACACTGCTGGATTTCTTCTGCTTTTTGCTCCGACCCGTGCCGCTATTCGCGACCGCTTGAGCACCTACCTGAAAAAACGAATTCAAATTGTTCCTCCTGGGACGCAGCAGGACCCTTCCGGGAAACAGTCCGGTGACACCGACTTCATCGACGTCTAATACTCCGATTCCGGCAGGTCAGGCTTTTGCCGCAATTCGACCTCTGGTTATTCGTTTATCTTAAACTGGGAAGATTTGCTGCAATACTCGCTGCTAGGCTTGCAACTTTGTATCCTAAACCAGAAGCTCCGGTCATGTGGAAGGGACGCTTCACACAGCAAACTGCCGATCTGGTGCAACGTTATGGAGAGTCTGTCTCCTACGATTGGCGTCTTTTCCCGCACGATATAGCGGGCTCCATCGCGCACGCGCGCGCTCAAATGAACGCCCGTCTCCTCACCGAGGAGGAATTCGTCCAGATTGAAACCGGGTTGCGGGAGATCGAGAGGGAAATTGAAGAGGGCGAGTTCGAGTTCTCCTGTGAACTCGAGGATATCCATATGAATATTGAGGCCGCCCTGACCCGGAAAATTGGGCCAGCCGGATCCAAATTACATACCGCACGCAGCCGGAATGATCAGGTTGCGACAGATACAAGACTCTACTGCCGCTTCGCCATCGACTCAATCTGGTCGTTGACCGCTGGCCTGCAGAAGGCCCTCCTGGCGCAGGCGGAAAACCATGCTGGGACGATCCTGCCCGGCTATACCCATCTGCAGCGCGGACAGCCTGTAACAGCTGGACATCACCTCCTTGCCTACGTCGAGATGCTGGAAAGGGATAAGCAGCGTCTCTCAGACTGCCGGAAGCGCCTTAACGTCTGCCCTCTCGGATCTGGGGCCTTAGCTGGCTCGACCATTAACCTCGATCGCAGCGCCATCGCCCAGGAATTGGGATTCGACGGAGTATCCACCAATTCGATGGATGCCATCGCAGATCGAGATTACATTGCAGAATTTCTTTTTATTCTCTCTCTCCTCGGAGCTCACCTCTCACGCCTCAGCGAGGACCTTATTCTCTGGTGCAGCGCGGAATTCGGATTTGCCGCGCTGAGCGACAGACACACTACTGGATCATCTCTGATGCCTCAGAAAAAGAATCCAG
>DIHT01000092.1:12320-13336 GCA_002420305.1 Akkermansiaceae bacterium UBA5689
CCTCAGAAAAAGAATCCAGATGTTTGCGAACTCACTCGCGGGAAAACCGGCCGACTGGTAGGCAACCTTGTCGCTCTTCTGACCGCACTGAAAGGCTTACCCCTCACTTACAACCGGGACCTGCAGGAGGATAAGGAGCCTCTCTTTGACTCAGTGGAGACCCTCACTCTGGCCCTCGAGGTCAACGCTGAGATGATTTCCTCGATGGATCTTAATATCGAGAACTGCCGCAAAGCGGCCCAGGACCCACTACTTCTCGCCACTGATCTTGCCGACTACCTTGTCAGAAAAGGCGTTCCATTTCGTGATGCACATGAACTCGTGGGTAAGGCAGTGGCCTACGCAGAGGAGCAAGACACCACGCTGGATGCCCTGGATCTCAGTCTTATTTCTGACAAGTTCGGAAACGATACTGGGGCCGTTTTCAATCTGGAAGGAGCGCTGAGAGCACGCTCTAACCCGGGATCTCCCTCATTTGAAAACGTCATTGGTGAGATCCAACGATGGAAGGCAGAGCTCGCTTAAGGCAATTCCAGAGCCGGCCATCACTCGCGATAACTTCCCCACCCCCCAATTTCTTGCTACCCTCTTAACAGATGAAGCGCCTCTTCTCCGCTCGTAGACCTTTAGTTCTGTTTATCGCTCTATCCATTGCTGTGCTCCTCAACGGATGTGGCGGAGCCGGCAAGGAAGGCAAGGCGCCTCCGCTGCCTTCCAATGCCTCGTATAATCCCGGATATGGCCCTTTCGATCAGAACGGCAACTACATCGAAGCCTGGGCTGACAAACCGGCACGACAGCGGAATTGGGCTCGACAAGTCCTTGTTAGCAACACTTCCAGCCGGGAAAAAGCTAAGCCATCCTCTCCAGTCTCACCTCGGCCGAATAAGCCCGTATCAAAGCCTCGCCCAGTAGTAGCCTCGAGGCAAAAGATCGAGTCAAAACCCCCAGTGGCATCCAGCCCCCAGCGGCCCAAGCCTGCCACTCCCAAGCCAGTCGCAAAACCAGTCGCAAAA
>DIHT01000092.1:13652-20532 GCA_002420305.1 Akkermansiaceae bacterium UBA5689
GTCGCAAAACCAGTCGCAAAACCAAAACCGGCAACCCGCCATACTGTAGTCAAGGGCGACACCCTCTATTCTCTCGGCCGCCGCTACGGCACTTCCGTGGGAGCCATCCAACGAGCCAATGGGCTTAGCGGCACCCTGATCAAAATCGGCCAACGTCTTAGGATTCCTCAATAATTACCAGTTCTCGATCAAGTGGCAGAGACTTGGCTCGCCAAGGAGCCCGTTTTCCCTTTCAAGCCCGCCACGAGAAAAGCGACTCCCATCACATACATGAAAATGGAGTAAAATTGGCCTTTCGTCAGTATATCCTGAATCACCCAAGCTGAATCTGGCTCACGGAATTGCTCCGCAATGATTCGGAAGGTGGCATATAGAATAAAGAACCCCCCTGTAATCACCCCATGACCAATTTGAGGAAGTCGCAGCCGGAGGAGAAGCAGGATGGCAAAGAGCGAAAATCCCTCAAGTAGAGCCTGATAAAGTTGGGATGGGTGACGAACTTGCACGTAGCCCGAAATGGCATCAATAATCGCCGGGTTCGCCCGACCGGCTTCAAGAACTCCCTCCAGAAGTTGCCCCTGTCCAGTCGACGGACTTGAGAGGTAGCGATCCCAGAGACCGTCAAGTTTTTCGGGATCAACCTCGACCGCATCTTTCATCGCGGCGTGAAAATCCTCTTCTCGCCCAAGAAGTTCCTTCGGGAATTTCATCCCGACCACTGCACTCGTTACCCTTCCATAAAGCTCCCCATTTATGAAGTTCGCAAGGCGGCCAAAAAAGATTCCAAGAGGAGCAAAAATCACAAGACCGTCACCCACTCCAGTCCATGAGCATTTGGCGCGACGGGCATAGAAATAGGTGAAAATGGTAAGGCCCAGAATGCCTCCATGACTGGACATTCCTCCTTTCCAGACCTGCAGAATCACGAGGGGATTTTCCAACACGTATTCAAACCCGCTTTCGGGAATCATGTAAAAGGCGACATATCCAAGGCGCCCTCCAAGAAAGACTCCAAAGAGGGCCGCATAAGCGATGAAATCAGCTACTTTTTCAGGACCCACCACCCAGAGCTTCTTTTGAGCAAGCCATCGCAACCCAAAATACCCTGCAACAAATCCCATCAGATAAGCCAGACCGTACCACCGTAGAGCGAACTTATCTGAAATCTCAAACAGCTCAGGCTTGAGATTGTGCACCCAGGCTCCCAGCGTTTCCATGCCTCCCGGAAAGCTCATGAAGTGATAAGAAACAATTGGAATTCCATACGCGCTTGGATTGTCTGCCCTAGAGATATTTGACGAGGTCAGAAACCGCCGCAGAGCTCAATCGCCTGACAAGGGCCACACTCAGGTCGACCATGGCCCTGTAGTCAGCGATATCGATGATGCTGTTATGTGAATGGATGTAGCGCGCTGGGACTCCCAGAACTACACAGGGCACCCCCTCTCCGGACAGGTGCATTTCACCTGCGTCCGTTCCCCCACCTCGCCGGACAGCGCGCTGAAATGGAATATTTTCCTCCCGGGCAGTTGTAATCGCAAGATCGGCCAGTCTGGGATTCATAATCGCAGTTGGATCATGCATTCTAATCTGCACTCCGGCTTCTACGGATGCTTGCGATTCATCCGACTGAAATCCGGGGGTATCGTCGGCTGGCGTTCCCTCCAGAATGATCGCGACATCAGGCTTGGCGTGTCGGGCCAGAGTTTTTGCCCCTCGCAAGCCCAGTTCTTCCTGAACGCTCCCAGCAAGCAGCACTTGGTTGACTTTTTCCTCTACTGCTAACTGCCGACCAGCCTCCACCACTGCTGACATACCAACCCGATTATCAAAGGCCTTGGCAACAAAGCGTCCCTTGCGACCCATAGGCTCAAAGTTCGTCCTCGGGGCGATGGGGTCTCCAAGCTGTATGCCCATTTCCTCGACTTCTTCTTTCGAGGTCGCTCCAATATCAACAAACATGTTTTCGAGTGGCATTACCTTTCCTCGTTCAGCCTGGGGGAGAAAATGCGGAGGCTTCGATCCCACAATCCCTACGATTTTTTCACTACTCTTTGTTTTAACCACCAACTGTTGTGCCAGCACGACGTGGGGCCACCAACCTCCTACCGCAATGATCCTGAGAAACCCTCCAGAAGTAATCGATTGCACCCGGAACCCCACTTCGTCCATATGAGCCTCCAGTAAGACTCGAGGACCTTCTCCTCCCATGTCACATACCACAGAACCCGTCCGGTCAGCCGAAAACTGGCCCAACCCTTCAAGCTCCTCAACGAACAAGGCGCGAACTTCACTCTCAAATCCAGATGGCCCGTGGGCTTCAGTAAACTGTCTCAGCAGTGTCTCAGAATTTGTCGGCATGACCGGAGAGTAGAAGGCCGTCCTTGGCACGGAAGGGAAAAGTGATTTACTCCGGAACAGACTTTGGGATCCCCCTCTCTTTCCTCTTTTTTTCGTGGACTTGCGGGTTCGCTGAGGCTCTTTTCCCCCGGGGGTAGCGGACAATTCTGCGCCTCATATCTCGACGTATTCTCTGCTACATGAACCCGAATCCACAAGTCGCTGATCTTCACGTCGTCCGGAACATTCCGCTGCCGTCACCAGCTTTAGTCTTGTCCGAGATCCCCCGCGACGAGCAGCAGGCAGTCTTCGTGGCGCAAAGCCGGAAGACCATTCGAGATATTCTCGGCGGACGGGATCAGCGCCTTCTTATTATCGCAGGCCCGTGCTCTATTCATGACACTCAGGCTGGGCTCGAATATGCTGAACGATTTCGCGCATTGGCACACGAGCTAAGAGAGCACCTCTACCTCGTCATGAGGGTCTACTTCGAAAAGCCACGCACCACAATTGGCTGGAAGGGCCTAATCATGGACCCGGACCTCGACGGAACAGATAACATCCCGCGAGGGCTCACAATCGCCCGTGAGTTCCTACATGAGGTGATTTCTCTCGAAATACCAACGGCGACTGAGCTCCTTGATCCAATCACTCCTCAATACATTGCCGACCTGATCAGTTGGTCGGCAATCGGAGCAAGAACCAGTGAGAGCCAAACGCACCGCCAGATGGCTTCGGGCCTCTCCATGCCAATCGGATTCAAGAATACGATCAGCGGCGACCTTAATGCCGCCATCAATGCCATCGGCGCAGCGACCAAGCCCCAAACCTTTCTGGGCGTTTCCGAAGAGGGTATCGCTTCCGCTGTTTCAACCTCAGGCAACCCCGACTGCCATGTTATCCTTCGCGGTGGTGAAAACGGCCCCAACTACCATCAGAGCAGTGTTCGATCAGCCCTTAAGAATATTGAGCAGTCCGGCTTTCACCCCTCCCTGATGATCGATGCTTCCCACGCCAACTGTGCAAAGGATTACCAAAAAATGCCGGCTGTTTTTGAAGATATTGTTCGCCAGAGAGCCGAGGGCAACAAGGGAATCGCGGGGGTTATGCTTGAAAGCAATTTACTGGCCGGAAACCAGTCGTTTCCCAGACCACTTGGAGATCTGACCTACGGCCAGTCGATCACAGACAGCTGTATCGACTGGGGAACGACCGAAAGACTTCTTCGCTCTGCAGCAGCTGCGCTTTAGGGCCACGCAGCATACTATTCTTCATCTTCCGGCGATACCCGACGCGGAGCAATCGCTTCTGCGGTGACCGAACCAAGGTCCGCAAAGAAGTCAACCAGCGACTGACGGCTATTCGGCTGGAGGAGTCTGGGCCTGCATTCAGGGTTCTGGGCAAGAGCCCGTAAGCGCATGAGTTTCTTCCCCCCTGATTGAGCATCATAGGAGTTGAATACGATGGAGTAACGGTGATCTGGCGACGGAGGAGTAGACTCACCCAGCAATCTCAGACCGCGAACAAACCTTCTTCTCCCTGTTTCTCCCTTGGGCGCCTCCGCTTTAGCCAGTTTGACCTCGAACCCAAAAAGGGCCCGGTCACCACCTGCTTCCATTGACTCATTAATCACCCCTACCAATTCCTCCCGGTTGAGATTCAACACAAGAAGGCGATTATCATAGGGCAGGATTTCCCAGGCATCCGCGATTGTCTTCTTACCGGGCTGCAAGTTTCCTCCCCCAAAAGTTCCATGAAAAACACCGTCAGCCTGAATCCCTTCTTTTCTAGCCGCATGAATCGCAGCGGATGAAATAAGAGCCTGCAGCGAGCTTGGCATGCCTGGACTCTCCCGTTTGCCAGATAGTTCAACTTTCAGCTCTCCAATCTCACCCGAAAGATATCCATCTGCGTCTTTCAAATCCTCAGAAGCGGCCTCTAGCACGAAAGGATCCTCTGGGATCCGCTCATCCATCAGGATCGACTGCGCTCTCTTCTCGACTATCCGTCGACTCTCCATGTCAAAAGAAAGATCTACCCTACCACAATGGATACCAAAGTAGTCCGCCTGCGTGTAGAGTGTCTTATTTTCAAACTGGCTTTGATGATCTCGATGAGTATGTCCCGCAAGGTAAACGTCAGGTCCACCCTCTAATTCAAGCAACGCTCGGACAGGATTGGCGAAGTCATCGACTTCCCTTAGTCCCATGTGGCCGCAAACGACTACTGCGTCTACCTTGGCTTCCTCCCGGAGATATCTAAGACTCGCGCGCAGGGTCGCAACCGGATCCGTAGCCTCATATCCCATCAATAGCTCCGGACGTAACCAGTAGGGAAGGCCGGGGGTTGTCAGCCCGATCAATCCAATTCGAAAACCGCCAACCGTCTTTACCATATGAGGGGTAATCCGAGACAATGGGTGAGCAGGGTCGTCCAGAGTGCCTGCCTGTTTACCTTCGATTTTAAGGTTGCCGGTCAAAACAGGCATGGTTGAACGCCTTACCGCATCAAGCACAACCTCGGGGCCCCAATCGAACTCATGATTCCCCAGAACCCATGCGTCATATTGCAGTTTATTGAAAAGATCGATCATGAGACGCCCCCGAGTCATCCATCCCACAGCAGTCCCCTGATACACGTCTCCTACGTCAACAAGGAGGGAATGAGGATTACTCTTTCGCCATGCTCTGATCTGCGCCGCACACCGGGCAAGCCCACCCACATTCGCTATTCCTCCATAAGTCTGGGTTGGACGAATATGGCCATGAAGGTCCGTAGTATGGAAAATAGAGATGGTCCTGACTGACCTTGGCTCCCGACGCCCATGGGCCTTCTGAGGCAGGAGGAGGGAAGCACTTGCCAGAGATGAATCCCGTAGCAATGTCCTTCGATTAAATTTCTGCATCGGTTTAGGAGGTAAATGAATTCCTTGAGAAATGCAACCCGCAGACCGACATGAAGTCGTCACTCCTGATCCACTTTCGCCAAATCTCTTCCTCCCAACCAACCTCCCTCCCAGTCGTAATACTCCAATGACCTAAATTCCTTTTTGTAGTCATAGCAGCTGGGTTCGACTGTGGCGTAGCCAAGATAGTAGAAATCCAGTTCCTGCTCCCTGGCGAATTCCAACTCAGCCAACATGGTATACACCCCCAGTCGTCGACGGGAAAACGCTGGGTCAAATGCTGCATAAATACCGGAGCACGACCTGCTTCCCACCGCCATAAAGCTGACCGCGATAAGCTGATCCTCATGACACACGCTAAACTGCCGATATTCACAGGGATACTTTTCAGGGCAAGCCCCTAGGAAATCCTCCAGGCGGTTAGGAACATTTTCTGCAAAGCGACTCTTGTGTATATCAAACAGGCTCTGTTCCGCACTTCCTGGAGATGCCGCACCGCATGTAATTCTCAGGTCTGCATTCTTTTTCCATGTTCTCCTCTGGCTTCGCGACTGACTGAAAGCCCCAATCTTGACCCTCAACGGGATTTGTCTTTTTAAACAGCCCCCATCACTCATTAGACTCGCTCTGAAAAAATCAGATCCGAAATGACGCCACCCGGCCGACCACAATGCATCCATTCCTGCCGGGGTAATGCTGCTCAACTGCCTGCTCTCTGCCACCAGAGGCCATGCTCCAGAGAGCAAATGGTAAAGCTGCTGTGACATAGCCTTAACCCTCCTGTTTCAATCAGACCTGTCTCTGCCTCCTGAATCTAAGGCTCTCTCTCCAGACAATTTCGACACCAGGTCGAGAATGACTCCAGATTCCTCCAGTGATCGTAACGCCAGAGTGGGATTGTGCTCGGACAGCTCTTCTAACGCGTAGGCACCTGTCGCCACCGCAACGGTAGAGGCCCCTATCACCCGGCCACAGGAGATATCACGCGGAGTGTCCCCGATAACAACGGATGCCATGGGGTTAAACCTGCGTTGATGCACCCTCTCCGCTTCAGCAAGGGCTTCAGGGCCGAGCTTATCTCGCTCTGGGTGCTCATCTCCAAAGGCTCCAAAGGAAAAGTACTGATCCAATCCGAATCTTTCCAACTTGATCCAAGCGCCAGCCTCTAGATTCCCCGTGAGCAAGCCCATGACAACGCCTTCCTTTTTCAAGGTATTCAGGAGCTCACGGACACCTGAGAGAATTCCTACCTCTGGACTCACTTTCTGAAACTGCTCACGCAGTCGAATCAGATAGGCTTCGTAAAGCTGGGCTATATTGCCTGGACTGACCTCTGCGCCCACCGCTGGTAGAAGCTTTTGTGCTAGAGCTGCATCAGTAGTCCCTCGAACATCAAGCTCAGGCACTACAATCTCGTCACCATACAGATCCTGAACTGCCAGACGAATCGCCCCTACCCCTGCACCACCAGCATCGATCAGAGTCCCATCAATATCAAAAAGAAGCAGGCATTCATCCATCTCTTCAAAAAAGCGCAGGACTAAATCCTATTTCGGATCACCTTCCTCCACACCTGAATCGCCATTTTCTTCGCCTTCAGAATCCTTCTCTTCTTCCCCATCAAGGTCTTCCCCA